>DASUMF010000347.1:0-2162 GCA_036277835.1 Acidimicrobiia bacterium | reverse complement strand
GACGTGCGCGTGCCCGCCGACGCGCTGCTCGGCGAGCTCAACGACGGCTGGAACGTCGCGACGCGGTTGCTCGTGCACGAGCGCAACGTGTTGAACGGGGGCTCGGAGTACTTCCTTCCGCCGGGTGGCGGCTTCGCGGCCATGGCCGCGGCCGGCGCCGGCCGGCGCGACGACCTGCTCGACCTCGCCGAGGCGCGTGGTCTCGACAAGGACTCGCACACCCGTCAGCTCGTGGCCGAGGCGCACATCAACTCCAAGGTCGCGGTGCAGACGGGGCCGCGCGTCACGACCGCGATGCGCAAGGGCCTGGTGCCGCCCGCGGCGAGCTCGATCCTCAAGCTCCTCAACTCGGAGAACAGCATCCGCCGCTCCGACATCACGATGGAGATCGCGGGGAGCTCGGCCGCGGTGTGGGAGCCCGACGACATGCGCTCGGAGATGCGTGGCGTCGGGTACCTGTCGCGTCAGACCGCGTCGTTGGTGAGCGGCACCAGCGAGATCCAGCGCAACATCATCAGCGAGCGGGTGATGGACCTGCCGCGCGAGGCGTCGCCCGATCGCACGATGCCGTTCAAGGACGTGGCGCACAACACGATGCCGACCAGCGACGGCTGATCGAACACCGGCGGAGTTGCGATCGCGCGCCGTGACGCCGAATCACGTCGGGTAGATCGTCAGCTCGGTCGCTTTCACCGACGCCCACACCTCGACGTCGTCGGTGAGGCCGAGCTCGGACACCGCAATCGTGGTGACCTCGGCGACGAGCGGCACGGGGCCGTGCACGTGGATCCGCACCCGATCACCGAGGAGATCCGTGCCCTGGATCCGCCCGCGCCACACGTTGCGGGCGCTGCCCTCGGGTTGGCTCCGGTGCAGGCTGACGGCCTGCGGCGGGATCGCGACGTACACCGGGCCGTCGACCGCCTCCGCGGTGACCACGTCGGCCCCGCCGGCCAGTGCGACGGAGTGGCCGTGACCGGTGCCCTGCAGCAGGTTGACGCCGACGAGATCGGCCACGTAGCGCGACCGCGGTCGCGCCGACACCTCGGCGACGGGCCCTTCCTGCGCGACGCGACCGTGTTCGAGGACGACGAGCCGGTCGGCGAGCGCCACCGCGTCGAGCAGGTCGTGGGTGACGAGGACGCGTGCCCCGGGGAACGAGCCGAGCTGCGCGCGGAGGTCGCGGCGGAGCTCGATGCGGGTGCCGACGTCGAGCGCGGCGAGTGGCTCGTCGAGCAGGAGCAGGCGGGGTTCGATCGCGAGCGCGCGAGCGAGCGCCACGCGTTGTTGTTGTCCGCCCGACAGCTCGGCCGGCTTCACGGCGGCCCGATCGCCGAGGCCGACGCGCTCGAGCCATTCGAGCGCGCGGCGGCGTGACTCGCCGCGCGCCACGTGTCGGCTGCGCACGCCGAACGCGACGTTGTCGACCACGCTGAGGTGCGGGAAGAGCAGGTAGTTCTGGAACACCACGCCGACGGAGCGGCCCTCGGGCACCACGAAGCAGCGCGCCGCGGGATCGTCGACGGGCTGGTCGTCGATGACGACTCGCCCGCCGTCGAGGGGGACGAGCCCGGCCAGCGCGCGCAGCAACGTGGTCTTGCCCGCACCGTTGGGACCGAGCACGGCGACGGTCTCGCCGTCGTCGGCGTGGAGCGCGACCTGGAGGTCGAGGGTGCCGAGCTGCACCTCGACTGCGGCGTCAAGCCCCATGCTGCGCTGCTCCGAACCAGCGGTCGCGCAACAGCACCAGCACGATCACCGACACCGCGAGCAGCACCAGGCTCAGGATGATCGCGGTGCCCTGCTGGGTCTCGAGGAACAGGTACACCGCGAGCGGCATCGTCTGCGTGCGGCCCTGGATGTTGCCGGCGAAGGTGATGGTGGCGCCGAACTCCCCCAGCGCCCGCGCCCAGCACAGCACCGCGCCGGCGACGACGCCGGGGGCGACGAGGGGAAGCGTGACGTGGGTGAAGGCGGCCCACCGGGTGGCGCCCAGAGTGGCGGCGGCGTCCTCGTAGCGGGTGTCGACGCCGCGCAGCGCCCCTTCCACCGCGATCACGAGGAACGGCATGGCGACGAACGCCTGGGCCACCACCACGCCGGTGGTCGTGAACGGCAGGGTGATCCCGAACCACCGGTCGAGGTACTGGCCGACGAGGCCG
>DASUMF010000346.1:0-15862 GCA_036277835.1 Acidimicrobiia bacterium | reverse complement strand
GTGCACGACGTCGCCCTGGTTGCGCACGCGTCTCGCAGCAAGGTCGATCTCCACCGAGCCGAGCACGCGCACGGAACCGCTCGACCCGTCGTCGTGACGTTTGACGCGACGGAGGAGCGCGTGCACGCGGGCCACCAGCTCGCGCGAGCTGAACGGCTTGGTGAGGTAGTCGTCGGCACCCACCGCGAGCCCGAGCACGAGGTCGCTCTCGGAGTCGCGCGCGGTGAGCATCAGGACCGGCACGGGGCGGTCGCGCTGGATCTCGCGGCACACGTCGAGGCCGTCGAGTCCGGGAAGCATCAGGTCGAGCACCACGAGATCGGGATCGAGGCGTTGCGACAGCTCGACGCCCGACGGGCCGTCGGCCGCGATCTGCACGGCGAATCCCTCACTGCGCAAGCGGCTGGCGACGGCCTCCGCGATCGGGGCCTCGTCTTCCACCACGAGGATCGTGCGCGTGAGCGCCGGAGCGGGGCTCGACATGTCCTCACAGGATAAGGAAGACACATGTGGGTGTCCGGCCGTATGTGTGGAGATTCCGTGCAGATCTGCTCCGCGTCAGCTCGACACGGGGACACCGGCGCCGGGCACGGCGGCAACCTCCACCGCGTCGCCGACCTCGGGCGGGTGCTGGTCGATGGGCACCGCGACGCGCAGTGGAGCATCGACCGCCTGGTGCCCGATGCCCGCGTCGAGCGTCACGTCGACGAGGTAGTGGTCGCGGTGGAACGAGCGTGCGGTCACGGTGCCGGTGACCGCGTCGTCGCCGGTCGGATGGGCGCCGGTCAAGCGAAGTCCGTCGGGACGGATCGCGCGCGTCGTGTCGTCGAAGGCGTCGGTCACGTTCCAGCCGAGGAACCGGGCGACGAACGCGTCGGCCGGGTGTTGCCACACCTCGTTCGGCGTGCCGACCTGCGCGACGCGTCCCTCGTGCATGACGATGACGCGCTCGGCGAGCGCGAACGCCTCGTCGTGATCGTGGGTCACGAAGAGCACCGAGAGCCCGAGCGCGGTGAACAGCGTCCGCAGCTCGCCGACCAGCCGTTCGCGCAGTGCTCGGTCGAGCGCGCCGAGCGGCTCGTCGAGCATCAGAAGGCGTGGCTCGGGGGCCAAGGCGCGTGCGAGCGCGACGCGCTGTTGCTCGCCGCCCGAGAGCTCCGCCACCGAGCGGTGCTCGAAGCCGGTGAGACCGACACGCTCGAGCGCGACGCGGGCGCGCTCCTTGATGGCGCTTCGTGTTACGCCGTGCATCCGCAGCCCGAACTCGACGTTCCCGAGCACGTCGCGATGCGGGAACAGCGCGTGATCCTGGAACATGAGGCCGAACTCGCGGCGGTGCGTGGGCACACCTGCGAGATCGACGCCGTCCCACGCGACCCGTCCGTGCGCCTCCGGCACGAGCCCCGCGACGGCACGCAGCAGCGTGCTCTTGCCCGATCCGCTCGGGCCGAGCACCGACACGATCTCACCGTCGGCCACCGCGAGATCGACGGCGTCGAGCGCGACGAAGTCGTCGTAGCGAACCGTGAGCGCGTCGACCGAGAGCACCTAGAACTCGCCGATCGTGCCGACCCGGAACCGCTCGATCGACAGGATCGCCAGCGCGGTGATGGCCATGAGGATGACGCTCGCGGCCATGCCCGCGCCCACGTTGAGCGGGCCGGGACGTCCGAGCAGCCGGAAGATCTCGACCGGCAGCGTCGGCGTGTCGGGGCGCACGATGAACAGCGTGGCCCCGAACTCCCCGAGCGAGATCGCGAACGCGAACCCGGTCGCGACCAGCCCGGCACGCGCCGCGATGGGGAGGTCGACCTCGCGCCAGACCTTTGCCGGCGACGCGCCGAGCGTCGCCGCCGCCTCCCGCAGTCGTGGGTCGATCGATCGCAGCACCGGGGTCATGGTCCGCACGACGAAGGGGATCGCGATCAGCGCCTGCGCCAGGGGCACGAGCATCCACGAGGTGCGCAGGTCGAGCGGCGGCTCGTTGAGCGCGATCAGGAACCCGAAGCCGACCGTCACCGCCGACACCCCGAGGGGCAACGACACCGCTGCGTCCAGTGCGCCGCTGCGGCGACGGGCCAGGGCGAACGCGCCGCAGCCGCCGACGACCACCGCGATGATGGTGGCGATCGCGGCGTACCGCAGCGACGTGGCAACGGCCTCGACGGGTGACACGAACAGCACGCTGTCGTCGCCCAGCGAGTCGAGTGCGCGGTAGAAGTCGAAGCCGTAGCCGCCCGGTGGGTGCAAGGACCGCTCGACCAAAACGAGGAGCGGTCCGCCCAGCACCACCGCCATCGCCGCCACGTTGACGCCCACGACGAGCCGCTCACGACGGTTGCGCGGCCGCCGCGCCGTGTCGCGCGCGGCGCGCAACCGCAGCGCCACCGATTGACGTCCTTCCAAACGCCCGGCGACGACCAGCAGCACGAGCACCGCGACGAGCTGCACGATCGTGAGCGCCGCGGCGAGATCGAGGTTGAGCAGCTGCGCGGTCTGGCGGTAGATCTCCGTCTCCAACGTGGCGAAGCGCGGCCCGCCGAGGATGAGGATCACGCCGAACGACGTGAAGGTGAAGAGGAACACGATCGCGGCGGCGGCCGTGATCGCGGGACGAAGCGCGGGGAGCGTGACCTCGCGGAACGCGCGCCAGCGCGACGCGCCGAGCACCCGGGCCGCTTCCTCCTGGTGAGGATCGAGGTGCGCCCAGAGGCCGCCAACGGTCCGGAGCACGACGGCGTAGTTGAAGAACGCGTGCGCGAGGAGGATCGCCCACACCGTCTGGTCGAGCCCCAGCGCGCCGAGCGGCCCGCCGTCACCCAGCAGCGCGACGAACGCGGACCCGACGACGACCGTCGGCAGCACGAACGGCACGGTGACCAGTGCGCGCACGACGCGTCGACCAGGGAACTCGTAGCGGCTCACCACGTATGCGCCGGGAAGCGCGACGAGCAGCGTGAGCGCGGTCGACAGCGTGGCCTGCCACACGGTGAACCACAGCACGTGGCGCAGCGCGGGATCGGTGAGCACGTCGGCGAGCGACGAGAGGTCGAGGGAGCCGCCGGCGAACAACCCGCGGCCGATGATCGCGGCCACCGGGTACACGAAGAAGACGCCGAGGAACGCGAGCGGTACCAGCGCGAACCAGGCGCCACCACGGCGCGAACGGGGCGCTACCGCAGCGTGGTGTCGGTCCACTCCTCGATCCACTTCTCGCGATTGGCACCGATCTCAGCGGGTGGCAGCGCCAACGGATCCGGCGCGACCTCGGCGAACTTCTCGAACACGGGCGGGAGTGGGGTGCCGTCACGCACGGGGAACACGAACATCTGCAGCGGGATGTCGGCCTGGAAACGCTCCGACAGCATGAAGTCGACGAGCTCGCGTGCCGCGGCGCGGTGCTCGGTGCCGGCGAGCACGCCTGCGAACTCGACCTGCTGGAAGCACGAGTCGAGCATCGTCCCGATGGGCGACGTCGATGGTTGCGGCTTCGTGAAGTACACCGCGACGGGCGGGCTCGACGCGTACGACACCACGAGCGGGTACTTCCCGTGGTTGCCGCCCTGCGAGAAGTCGCCTTCGAACGCGGTCGTCCAGTCGTCGACCACCTTCACGCCGTTGTCCCGGAGCTTCGTCCAGTAGTCCTGCCACCCGTCCTCGCCGTAGCGCGCGATCGACGCGAGCACGAACGCGAGCCCGGGCGACGACGTCGCCGCGTTCTCGACGACGAGCGTCGAGTCGTATGCCGGCTTGGTGAGGTCGTCGAGGGTCTGCGGCACGGCGAGGTCGTGCTTGGCGAACCACTTCTTGTCGTAGTTGATGCACACGTCGCCATGGTCGACCGGGATGAGATGGTGCGTCGGGTCCAGCTGGAACTCGGGGGGCACCGACGCCAGACCGGGCGCGTCGTAGGGCTCGAACACCTGCTCGTCGAGCGCGCGGCTCAGGAACGTGTTGTCGACCCCGAAGAACACGTCGCCCACCGGGTGGTCCTTGGTGAGGATCATCTGGTTGAGGGCGCTGCCGGCGTCGCCCGCGCGCAGGACCTTCACCTTCACGCCGGTGCGGGCCGTGAACCCCTGCAGGACGGACTTCGACACCGCGAACGCATCGTGGGTCACCAGGGTGATCGTCGTCGTCGGTTGCGCGGCCGCGGCAGTGGGCACCGCGGTGCGCGCGCCGGTGATCGAGCCGGTGATCGAGCCGGTGATCGAGACGGCGACCGGGAGTGCGACGACGAGGATCGCGAGGGTGAGGAGACGCTTCACGAGATGACCTTTCCGTGGAGAGGGCGCTCGGGGCGGGGGAGCACCGCGAGGAGCACACCGTCGGCGACGGCGATCGTGGCGGTGGGCTCGACGAGCTCGTTGCTCAGCCCGCGCGTCGACCCGGGAAGCAGCGTCTCGGAACGCAACGGATACCGGAGACCGCTCGTGACGACGCCGACCGCGGGTCCGCCGAGGGGGAGCAGGGTGAGCACGTCGCCCGGCGATCCGTGGAGCTCGAGGTGGTCGCGCACGACGAACACGGTCGCACCGTCGAACCGTGCCTCCACGCGAACCGCGGCGAAAGCCGGCGACGCGAGCAGCAGCGTGTTGGCGAGGAAGTGGTCGAGGCGTCCGCCGTGACCGCCGAGCACGACGATGTCGGTGCTGCCGCGCTCGAGGGCGGCAGCGAGCGCCAGCTCGAGGTCGCTCGCGTCCTTGGCCGCCGGGTGCCGTTCGATCGTTGCGCCGGCTACCTCCGCGGCGGCGACCGCGGCGGGGTCGGCGGAATCGAGGTCGCCGACCACGACGTCGACGCGATACCCGAGTTGCTGCGCGTGGTGGAGGCCGGCATCGGCGGCGACGACCAGCGCGGGATCCGTGAGGTCGCGCTGGTCGTGCACGGTCGGCGGATCGCCGCCGGTGAACACCAGCGCGAGCACGCGCTCGTGAGCTCCCATCAGTCCCTCCGCCGGCATTACCCGGTTCAGGTTCGAGGGGTCGGCGACGCGTGGCGGTCGCCCTCTCAGCCCGGCTGACCCGAGCTCCCCAGGGGTTCAATTGTCGTGGCGCATGCGCCGTGACCTCAGCGTACTCAGGCAGACTGCCCCGATGGCAGGCGACGACGAGGTGGTGCTCGTACGCCACGGGGAGACGGAGTGGAGCGCGTCGGGCCGCCACACGTCGTTCACCGACGTCGCGCTGACCGACGCCGGCCGAGCACAGGCCGCGTCGTTGCGCGCTCGGCTCGCGACCCGCAACTTCGCGCTGGTGCTCACGAGCCCTCGGCGGCGCGCGTGCGACACCTGTTCGCTCGCCGGATTCCTCGACCACGCCGAGGTCACCGACGACCTCGCCGAATGGAATTACGGCGAGTACGAGGGACGCACGACCGCCGACATCCGTCGTGATGCTCCGGGATGGACGATCTTCGACGGCACCCCACCCGGAGGCGAGACGGCGGCCGACGTCGAGGCGCGCGCCGATCGTCTGCTCGCGCGCGCGGTGGCCGTCGACGGTCCCGTCGCGATGTTCTCGCACGGGCACTTCTTGCGCGTGCTCGGTGCGCGATGGATCGGGCTCGGTGCGAGCGCCGGGCGCCTGCTCGGCCTCGACACCGCCACGGTGAGCGTGCTGGGCCACGAGCGCGAGCAGCGCGTGCTTCGGGTCTGGAACGCGGGCGGCGACCCACCGCTAGCGTGATCGCGATGCCCGTCCGCACTCGCACCGTCACGGAGCTGATGAGCGCGGCCGGGCACGAGCAGGTGGTGTTCGTCGCGCAGCACGATGTCGGGTTGCGCGCCATCATCGCCATCCACTCCACCGCGCTCGGCCCGTCGCTCGGCGGCGTTCGCTTCTGGAGCTATCCGAACGAGCGCGCCGCGCTCGCCGACGCGCTCGCGCTGTCGGAGGCGATGACGCTCAAAGCGTCGATCGCGGGGCTGGATCAAGGGGGCGGCAAGACCGTCGTGTTCTGGGACGACCCGGAACGACCGCGCTCGATCGAGCTCCTGCACGCTCTGGGGCGCGCGATCGACGACCTGGGCGGTCGCTACCTCGCCGCCGAGGACGTCGGTGCCACCACCGCCGACATGGACGGGCTCGCCGAGGTCACGCCGTGGGTCACCGGTGTCGACGAAGCGGCCGGCGGCTCGGGTGATCCCTCACCGGTGACGGCGTGGGGCGTGCTGCACGCGATGCACGCGGCCTGCGCGCACCTCGACGGCGAGCGCGAAATGCGCGGTCGCCGCGTGGTCGTGCAAGGCGCTGGTCACGTCGGCGCGCATCTCGCGCGGCTGCTCGTCGATGCCGGGGCCGTGGTGGTCGTGTCGGACCTCTTCCCGAGCCGAGCATCGGCACTCGCGTCCGACCTCGGCGTTGCGAGCGTCGCCGCCGACGAGGCGCTGGTGACGCCGTGCGACATCCTGTCCCCGAACGCGCTCGGCGGCGTGCTCGACGCGGAGACCATCGCGTCGTTGCGATGTCGAGCGGTCGTGGGTGCTGCGAACAACCAGCTCGGGGGCGTCGGTGCCGATCGGCTGCTCGCGGAGCGCGACGTGCTGTTCGTGCCGGACTTCGTGGCGAGTGGTGGGGGGATCATCAACCTGGCGCAGGAGTTCACGGGCTACGACCGTGCCCAGGCCCTCGACCGCGCGGCCAGGATCGAGGCGACCACCGCGAGGGTGCTCGCCGAGGCGGAGGCGCAGGGTGTGACGCCGCAGGTCGCCGCGCTCGAGCTCGCGCGGGCTCGGGTGCACGCCGCCGGCGACCATCGATGGCAGCCCGGTGACCCCGCAGCCTGGACCGACGGCGCCCCCCTCACCAGGCTCCGCCCCAACCCCTAGACCCGAAACTGCGTCGCTGCAGGCCGGAATACGACGCCTGGCGACGCAATTTCGGGAGGTGGCAGGCCCCTAGCGCAGGTTGCTGGTGTGCCCGAGCGAGTAGCGGCCGGGCTGGGGCCACACCGCGAGACCGTGCGGCTCGCGACCCACTGGGATCTTCACCACCGCGCCGCTCGACGTGTTGATCGCGTACACCTCGTTGTCGTAGCGACCCGCGAGCCACAACATCGAGCCATCGACCGACACGCCGCCCATGTCGGGGCTCCCACCGTCGGGGATGGGCCAGTTGGTGACGACCTGCTTGGTCGCGAAGTCGATCACCGACACGCTCCCGGGCCCGTTCGGGGAGTTGCCGCCGACGTGGTCCTGGCCACGATTCGCGACGTAGAGCTTCGTCGCGTCGCGGCTGGGGTACAGCCCGTGCGCGCCGATCCCCGTCGGGATGAAGCCGGTCTCGGTGAACGAGTTCGCGTCGATCGTGTACACGCCGCCGCGCATCATCTCTGCGACGAAGAAGGTGCTGCCGTCGGGCGACACGCGGATGTCCTGCGGCATGCCGCCTTGGCTCAGCGTGAGGTATCCGACCACCGATCGGTTCGCGATGTCGATCTTCACGAGGCTCCCCTGGAACTCACAGGTGAAGATCGCGAACTTGCCGTCGATGGTGAAGTCCGCGTGGTTCACGCCCCCGCAGTCGGGGACGGACAGTTGGCCCTGGAGCTGCCACGTGTGCGGGTCGTAGAAGTCGAGCCGCTTGCGCGCCTCGGCCACGACGAGCCCCGACTTGCCGTCGGGCGTGAAGTACATGTTGTAGGGGTCGTCGACGGGGTAGCGCGTCCCCGGCTTCCCGGTCGTCGGGTCGATCGCGGTGAGCGATCCGTCGGTGCGCCCCTCCGCGGTGTCGGTGCTGTAGAGCGTCTTCAAGTCCCACGACGGCACGATGTGCTGGGGATTCACGCCGACGGGGAACGTGTCGATCACCTGCATCGTCGCGGGATCGATGACCGACACCGTGTTGTCCTGACGGTTCGGCACGTACACGCGCGAGAGCGCGCCTTGCACGGCCGGGCTCAGGTTCTTGGAATTGATGTCGCTGTAGAGGTTGTTCGGGTCGGTCACCGGCGGCATGCCCGGCAGCACGTCGATCTTCTTGCCCTCGGTGGTGGTCGTCGCGCCGGTCGTGGTCGTCGAATCGCTCGATGCGGTCGTGCCCGAGTCAGCGGCGTTGTCGCCACCGCCGTCACTGCAGGCGACCGCGAGCAGGGCGACGGCCGTCGCGACCACCACGAGTCGGCGCGCCCACGACAGGTCGGGGCCCGAGAGCAGGCGAAGACGACGGTTCGGTCGGTGCACGGCTACCTCACGTGGACAGGGCGCGCGTCGGCCGCAGGAAGCGAACGAGTCAGCCGAGCACACTACGCGGCAGGGGTCCTGCCGACAGGGCACGCGGATTGGTCCGCCGATGCGCGGTCGTGGAGAATGCCGCCCGTGTCGAGACGTCTGAGATGTACCGCCCTCGTCGGTTTGCTCACTCTGGGAACCGTCGGCGCGGCCCGCGCGGCGGACTCGTCGTCGAAGCCGGCCGACCCGGACGCCCGCACCTGGACCCAGGTCACCGACGCGACGGACGGCCGCAACACCGACGAGGTCGGGCTCGCCCGGTCCGACGACGACGTCCTCCACGTGTTGTGGCGGAACCGGGTCGCCCCCAGCAGGGAGGAGGTCCGGCACACCTCGATCTCCACCGACGGCGAGGTGAGCGAGTCGGTGACGGCATCGGGGCCCTTCGCCAGCGTGGGGAACCCCGTCGTGGTGGTCACTGACGACGGCGGTCTCCGCACCTTCTTCTCCGCGCTCACGGGCTCGGAGTCGGACCTCGATGGCGTGCTGTCGGCCGCGTCCGACGACCAGGGCGAGGCATGGACGACGAACCCGACGCGCGTGTCGTCGACGACGAGCGCGATCCCCGAGGGGGTCGGCGCGGCCGTCGCGCCCGACGGCACGCCGGCGTTCGTCTACGCCTACTCGTTCGTGCTCGGGTATCACAGTGGCCTCGACCCGGCGACGCTCGACGTCGACCTCGTACCGGGCGACGAGTGCTGCGCCTACCTCCCGAACCTCACGTTCGCCGACGACGAGGGCGTGGTCGCCTGGTACTCGAACACGGAGTCGCAGCCCGGCTACCTCGTGCAGACCGTGTCTCCCGCGACCACTGGTGGGGCCAATGACGTTCCTGCATTTCCTGCACCCGACCCGGCCGGCTTCGGCACGACGATCACGCCGAGCCAGCGCACCCCACTCGTGACGCGCGCCGGCACCGATGAGATCTACATGGCGTACTGCTCGGGATCCCCCTGCGAGGCCGTGGTGGTCTGGCAGGTGGGTGCGGCCTCCGCGCGTGTTGTGGGCAAGGGGCCCGACATCGAGAAGGTGAACATCGCCACCGATCCCGACGGGCGCTTGTGGGTCATGTGGCAGGACGCCGCCCTCGGCAAGCTCTTCGCCGTGCGCAGCAACGAGGACGCCTCGGTGTTCGGTGCGCAGGTCGTATTCGAGCCGACCGACGACACGGAGACGGTGTGGAAGCTCGCGGGGAGCGCGACCGCCGACCAGCTCGACGTGGTCGCGTCGCTCACCACCGCCGACGGGATCAACGCATGGCACACGAGCGTGCTCCCTGGACTGCATGTGGAGCCCAAGAGGTCAGGGCAGTCGGTCACGCTCACCGTCACGGACGCCGGCGCGCCGGTGAAGGGCGCGAAGATCACCTACAAGCAGCGCACCGTCACCACCAACGCGAAGGGCAAGGCGATCCAGCCGTGGGGCAAGGGTGACCGGCTCGTGTCCAAGGAGGGCTACACGACCGCCACGGTCACCCTGGCCGGTGGTACTGCGCGCTGACGCGTCAGCGCTGCTCGAATTCCCAACCGTCGCGGTGCAGCCACAGGCGATGCCGCGGCCCGGGTCGCTCGGGATCGCCGTCGTCGTAGCCCGCGTCGCCGTCCCACATCGCGACCGTCACCCCCGAGCTGGTCTGCGCGATCTTGCTCACGTAGATCGCCGGCTCGCGTGCACCGAGCTGCTCGAGCAGCTCGTCGACGGTGGGTGCTGCCTGCAGGTCGAGCAACGTCATCCAGGTCGGCGGGAGGAGTGACACCTCACCGGCGCGATGTCGCGCGACGACGTCGGCCGGCGTGACCCATTCGTGCGCCCGGATCTCGCCGTCGTCGATCGTGACCGCGCCCTCGGGCGCCCGTACGACGAAGAACCAGGTTGCGAAGCGACGCGCCGCTGACGTCGCCGGTGTCCAGTGCGCGAAGAACACCAGCTCCGACACGTCGATCGCGAGGCCTGCTTCTTCGGCCGTCTCCCGTACCGCGGCGTTGCGCGCCGCGGCCAGGGTCTCCGTGTCGTCGGCACGCGCAGGGTCGATGCCGTCGGCGTAGTCGTCGGGGTCGACGCGGCCGCCCGGGAACACCCACGCGCCACCCGCGAACTCGAGGTTGGTGTCGCGGCGCAGCATGAGCGTCTCCACGCCCTCGGCGCCGTCGCGCAACAGGACGACGGTCGCGGCGGGGACCGCGTCCGTGGCGGGGAGGTCGACCGGTGCGGGTCCGTCGCTCACGGACCGACCCTATCGGGACGGGCTCGATCCCGCGACCGAGTCGCTCCGTGCGCCGGCACGCGCGGCCGGGTTAGGTTCCGCGGGACGCACACGACCCGGAGGCGACGCATGCCGACCGACCGCACCTTCGACCTCTCCACTGCCGACGGCGACATGGCCGTGTACGAGGCGGCGCCCGACGCCGACGCGTCGCGTGCGGTGATCGTGGTGCAGGAGGCCTTCGGCGTGAACGACCACATCCGAGATGTCGCTCGGCGCTTCGCCGCCGAGGGGTACCACGCGGTCGCGCCGGCGTTCTTCCACCGCGCGGGCGGCGGTACCGCGCCCTACGACGACTTCACGAAGGTCATGGAGCTCTTCGACGGGCTCGACAACGACGCCGTGCTCGTCGACGTCGACGCGGTCCTCGCGTACCTGCATGGCCGTGGTTTCGAGAACTCGCACATCGGCATCGTCGGGTTCTGCTTCGGCGGGCGCGTCACCTTCCTCACCGCCGCGACGCGCGAGATCGGAGCGAGCGTCGGGTTCTACGGCGGCGGAATCACCGCTGGTGGCCGCGGGCTCGGCGGATCACTGCACGAGATGGCCGGCGAGATGCGCACGCCGTGGCTCGGGCTGTTCGGCGACCTCGACGAGCACATCCCCGTTGACGGGGTGGAGCAGCTCCGCGCCGATCTGGCGGCGGCGAACGTGCCGACCGACGTGGTGCGGTATCCCGACGCCGGCCACGCGTTCCACTGCGACGAGCGCGAGAGCTACCACGAGCCGTCGGCGAAGGATGCGTGGGACCGGACCCTGGCCTGGTTCGACACGTACCTGGACTGAGACCGGCGTCACATTCTTTACCGAGTCTTTGCCCGCGGACGGTGCGCTCGGGCAGTGCACTCGGGAAGACTGCCGACACAGGCGATCACCGCAGGAGGGCACGTGGCTCGACGGGAGGCAGCGACGGATACGCAGCACCTCGGCGCGGCCCGCGGCTGGTCGTGGCAGTGGGTGCAGTGGGCCTCCTGGCCGGTCACGCCGCTGGTGCTGGTGGTTGCCGGCGCGGCGGTCGCGGTCGACGTCGCCTCGGCGTGGATCGGTGAGCCCGAGTGGTACCTGGGCCGCATCCTCATCTCGCCGGCATTGCCGCTCGCGCTCGTGCTCGTGCTGCTCGTGGGCCCGCGGCGGATCGGGTGCTCGCGCGAGTCACTCGCCGCGTGGCGCGAGTTCCTCGCGGTCACGGGACTCGCGATCGCGGGAGCGACGATCGCGTATGCGCACTCGATCGCGGGATGGCGTGAAGTCGAGGGCGTCGTCGTCACCGCAGCGGGAGAAGAGGTCGTGTACCGCCTCGGCGCGCTCCTGCTCGTGGGCGCAGCGTGCGCGCGCCTCGCTGGTCGCGATTGGCGTGACACCGCGAAGTGGGGCACCGGGCCGGTCGTCGGAGGATTGCTCGGTGCCGCGTTGTCGTTCTCGGTGCTGCCGGGACACGTCGAGCAGATGAGCGGCGTCGGCAGCGTCGTGCCGTTCGCGAGCCTCGCGGTGCTCCTCGGCTACGTGGCGCTGCGCACCGGCTCGATCGTGCCGTGCGTGTTCGTGCACGTGCTCCTCGACCTCACCGCGCTGGCGTTCTTCGCCGGCTCGATCACTGCAGCCACGCGTCTCGCCGTCGCCTGCACGCTGCTCGTCGGACTGGCGATGGGCATGATGCCGGCGGGCAGGCGTCTCGGCCTGCGCCGACGCGTGCCGTCCGTGATCGACCTCCGTTCGACCGACGACGCGTCGGCGGAGCCTGCCGGTCCCTCGCTCGAGGCCCGCACCGCCGCGCTCCTCGACTGAGGCGTCACTCCAGGTCGCTGGTGCGGGCCCGCTCGAAGCGGCGCGACACGTCGCCCCAGTCGACGATGTTCCAGATCGCTTCGACGTACTTGGGCCGCTCGTTGCGGTACTGCAGGTAGTAGGCGTGCTCCCAGGCGTCGACCACGAGCAACGGGCCGGAGCTCTGCCCGATGTTGTCCTGGTGGTCGTAGATCTGTGCGACGTAGAGGCGCTGGCCCAGTGGTTCCCACGCGAGCGCACCCCACCCGGAGCCCTGCACGGTGATGGTCGCTTCGCTCAGCTGGCGCTGGAAGCGGTCGAACGAGCCGAAGTACTCGTCGATCGCCGCTGCGAGCTCGCCTTCGGGCTTGCCGCCGCCATCGGGGGAGAGGTTCTTCCAGAACAACGTGTGCAGGACGTGGCCCGACAGGTTGAAGGCAAGCTTCTTCTGCAGCCCGGTGATCGTGTCGAAGTCGTCGCTGTCACGCGCCGCTTCCAGCGAGTCGAGCGCCGCGTTCACGCCCTTGACGTAGGCAGCGTGGTGCTTGTCGTGGTGCAGCTCGAGCATCTCAGCCGAGTAGTGCGGCTCGAGCGCGCTGTAGTCGTAATCGAGTTCGGGGAGTGTGTACGGCATCCGAGTTCCTCACTCAGTCGTCGGCGGGCTGTTCGATGTTTCCAGGTTCGGGCGGTGGCGCTGGCTCGAGCTCGATGAGCGCAGTCGCGTCCTCCACCGACGCCGCGGGTCCGTATCCGAGCACCACCGTGCCGTGAGCCGCGCAGTGCGGGCAGACGAGCGCGGCGATCACGAGCATGTCGTCGGGATCCGAGGCGCCTTCGAGCCGTCGCAGGGCATCGACGCGCGCCGCTGAGCCCGAGAAGTCGGCGCGGCACGCGGCGCACCGGAGGACTGCATCGGCGCGCACCATGAACTGCGTGCCGTAACCAGCCGCGTCGAACGCGCCGAGCACGTCGCTGATCGTCGAGGCGTCACGCGCGACGCCGTCGAGCTCGTCGGGTTCGGGTCGTGGGCTCTGCGGTTGCGACGCTGAGCTCGTCAACGCGGGCCTCCGAAGGTCGGGGGGTGACTGCAGGTCACTGGTCGTCGGGCGCACGGGCGGGTCGGGGGGCAGGGGGTCCCGACCCGCCCGGCGCAGGCTGACCGACGGCTTCCGTCGCTGCGCACGGGTGCGCGCGAGAGATGGCGTCGTCGATCTCGTCCTTCTGCCTTCGGGCGAGCTTGCCCACCTCGCGGCACCGCTAAACCGCGGTTCGGATGCGTTCGACGCGGGTACAGGCCCGGTCTCACAGCGCCACGACCGACAACCGAGCGAGCACGAGACGAGGTGCGCAATGACGGACCAACCCACCCGACCCAGCCGCGAGACCCGTGACGCCGAACAGTCCGACGCCGAGGTGACGGCCCAGGCCGACCGGGCGCCGACCCCCGACGAGGAGCGGCTCGCCGAAGCTCAGGAGCTCGATCCCGAGGTCGCTGAGCACGAGCGCGACATGGCCGAGCGTGGTGCTCGTCAGGAGGGCGAGGGACGTATTCCGTGAAATGAGCGATGGGTCCGAATCGGATGGACCCGATCGCTGGGCTCAGCCGCGCAGTTCGAACAGCTCGTCGAGCCCGGTGATGTCGAACACCTTGCGCACCGCGTCCTGCGTGTGCACCACCCGGAGCGTGGCGTCGGCCTGGTGCTCACGCAGGCGCTTCAGGGCACCGACGAGCACGCCCAGCCCGGAGGAGTCGATGAACGAGACACGCGCCAGGTCGAGGGTGACGGTGTCGGGCCCTTGCTCGAGCGCCTCGGCGAGCTCGGCGCGCAGGAGCGGTGACGTGGCGACATCGATCTCGCCTGCAGCCTCGATGACCGGATGGTGCGCGTCGCCGCTGCGCTCGAGCGTGAGCGCGACCGCGCCAGTCGGCTGCGGGTCTGGTTCTTGTGCCATGTGTGCTCTCCGCGTTCCTGTGCGTGCGTGCACCCGGCTCGGGCGTTCGTTCAGGGCTCGCTGACGGTCGGCTCGCCGACGAGCGATGCGTGCTCCCCGAGGGCTTCGAGGCTGCGGGTCAGGAGTCTCGAGACGTGCATCTGGCTGATGCCGATCTCCGTGGCGATCTCCGATTGGGTGAGCCCGGCGAAGAAGCGGAGGTACACGATCTTCTGCTCTCGCTCGGGGAGGACGGCGAGGAGCTCACTGACCGCGACCCTCGTCTCGACCGCATCCAGCTCCGGATCGGCTCCGCCGACGCGCTCCGACGGCGCTGCGCCGCTGCCGTCGTCGTCGCCGCGGGGACTGTCGAGCGACGTGAGGCGGTAGAGGCTGCTCGCTTCCATGCTCTCGAGCACGTCCTCCTCGGCCACGCCGGCGCGAGAGGCGATCTCGGCGGTGGTCGGCGAGCGACCGAGCTCCTGGCTGAGCGTCGCGATGGTGCGGTCGAGCTCGAGGTGCAGCTCCTGGATGCGCCGCGGCACGCGGACCGCCCATCCCTTGTCGCGGAAGTGGCGCTTGAGCTCGCCCATGATCGTGGGCGTCGCGAACGACGAGAACTGCAGGCCGCGATCCGGTTCGAAGCGCTCGACCGCCTTGACGAGGCCGATCAGCGCGACCTGGCGGAGGTCGTCGAGCGGCTCGCCCCGGTGGAGGAAACGCCGCGCGAGGAACTCGGCGAGGCGCATGTGATCCTGCACGAGCTGGTTCCGCAACGTCCGATCGCCCGTGCGCCGGTACTCGAGGAACCGCGCTTCGATCTCGACCCGGTCGGCCATCATCGTGGGCTCGCCAAGGGTCGCCAGTCGCCGGTGCGTTCCTGTCGCCGGGCACGCTTCGTCACTTCGAACACGAGCTCGTCGCGCCGAGGATCGACCGCGAAGTGATCCGAGGTCGCCTTCACGATCAGGGCGGAGACCGCGTCGAGCTCGTGACCGGCGCGGCCCGCACGGCCGGATCGGATGCGCGCCGATCCCCGGCCGACCACGTGATCCTCGAAGGTCGTCATCGTCACGTGCACATCGTGGTCCGTCGCGGTCATGAGCAGGTGGCACAACTCGTCGATGGCGATGCGGAAGTCTTCCACTTCCGAGACGTCGCATCCTGCACGGACAGCCGCATCGGCAGCCACGAGACGGACGGTGCGCAGGTACGTCGACGAGGGCGGGACCACGAGGTGGACGCGATCGCCGACGGGCGCGAGCGCGGTGAGCGGTTGCCGGGCATCGTCTGGCATGTTCGCAGGCCCTCCCTTCGAATGCCACCGAGGTTGCCCACCTCCTGTCACGCGCAAACGTCGTGTGCGTATCATCAGGCCCGTGCAGGCGCCTCCGACGATCAGCGTGACCCTCCCCGCCGCGCCCGACTACCTGCGACTGGCTCGTCTCGCCACCGCCGATGTCGGGAGCCGGGCGGGATTCGGCTACGAGGAGATCGACGACCTGCGCATCGCCGTGAGCGAGCTCTGCACCTTGATCTCAGGCCACGAAGGGGCGACCCTCACCCTCGACTTCTGGTTCGACGAGGCGTCCGTCACGGTCGCCGGCCAGGCTGTTCCCGGCCTCGTGGTCGAGAACCAGTTGTCTCGGGCGATCGTCCACGCGGTGGTCGAC
>DASUMF010000345.1:0-3557 GCA_036277835.1 Acidimicrobiia bacterium | reverse complement strand
GCCAGTGCATCCGCCACCGGCGACGACTCCAAGCCCACAGTGGAGACGTTGACGAAGTCCACGACGTAGCTCATGGAACGTTACAGTACGTCGCCGCGCCGTCGCCGACAGTCGCCGCCGCGCCGTGTTGCCCACTCAAGGCACACCGCGATCGGGTCGAGTCACGAAAGGCTGGAATCCGAGGCGCTGCGCGGCGTGAGTCGTTCGGCTCCCCGACGCCCACAAGCCCGCGAAAGGCCCCGCATGTCAGTCAAACGCAGCGCCCGCGTGCTCGCAGCCGTCGCGCTCGTCGCGTCGGCAGCGATCGCGGTGCTCGCCGCGCCGGCATCCGGGATCACCGTGTCCGACGAGGCTGCGTTGCGCGCCGCGTTCGCCGACACCACGGAGACGTCCATCACGCTCACCGCCGACATCGACCTCACCGACTGCGCGGCAGGCGACGTCACGCGCCCTCCGGCATCGGCACCACTCACCCTGTCCGGGGCGTTCACGATCACGCAGACCTGCGCAGGCGAACGCGTCATCGGCTCCGACCGCGACCTCGAGACCGGCGCGCTCACCGTGAACGACGTCACCATCACGGGCGGCACGCTCGCCGATCCATTGGCCACCTTCACGTACGGCGGCGGCATCCTCTGGAACGGCGACCTCACGCTGAACCGCACCGCCGTCGTCGGCAACAGCGCGATGGCCTTCCTCGGCGGGTGGGGAGGTGGCGTGTTCGTCGAAGGAACGCTCACGGCGAATCAGTCGACGATCTCCGAGAATGAAGCCAACAGCATCGGGAACTTCCCCGGGCACGGCGGAGCGCTGTTCGTCATTGGATCGGCGACCTTCACCGATTCGACGATCGCCGACAACATCGCAAGTGGAGAGGCGGCGGGCGGGAACGGGGGCGCAGGCGCCGTCAAGGGGCACCTCGTCCTGCTTCGAACCACCGTGTCAGGGAACGTGGCACGGCAGAGCGCGTCGGGCGACGTGCCAGCCTGGGGCGGTGGGATCTTCGGTGACACGCTCGACGTCATCGACTCGACGGTCACCGCCAACGTGGCGGAGGG
Source organism: Acidimicrobiia bacterium (assembly GCA_036277835.1). Taxonomy (GTDB): domain Bacteria; phylum Actinomycetota; class Acidimicrobiia; order IMCC26256; family DASPTH01; genus DASUMF01. Next base: position 2,499 of record DASUMF010000345.1, on the reverse strand, counting down.
AGCAGCGTCGCACGCCGGCGGCGTCGAGGGGGGAGCGCTGACGATCGCGTACTCCACGATCGCCGGCAACTCCGCGGCCTTCGAGGCCAACCTCGGCTACTACCCGCATCTCCCGACCGACACTGCCACGATCTTCGCGTCGGTCGTCAGCGATCCGCTCGGTGGCGGCGCGAACTGCTTCGCGATGCAACCAATCGTCTCGCAGGGCTACAACCACGTGACCGACGACAGCTGTGGCCTCACCGCGACCGGCGACGTGCAATCGGGAGAGGATCCGTTGCTCGGTGCGCTCGCGAACAACGGCGGACTCACGCTCACACGTCAGCCTGCCTTGACGAGTCCGCTGCTCGATCGCGTCCCGCTCGACCACTGCCAGGACGGCGCCGGCGCGGGCGTCGCCACGGATCAACGCGACCTCATGCGTCCGCAGGGTGCGGGGTGCGACGTCGGCGCCGTCGAGGTGACCGTGACCGTGTCGCCGACATCGCCACAATCGCCGACGGCGCCATCCGAGCCACCGCAGGGGCCGGAGGCAACGACGGCACCGAGCGCAGTGCTGCTCGCACCACGCTTCACCGGCTGAGGACCAAACTGTCGCAACCGCCGCACCTGGTTGTGAACCGAGCGCGCGCTTTCGAAATGCTCACCGGAGTCGGTAGCCGACGCCGCGGACGGTTTCGATGCGGTCCGCTACGGCGCCCAGCTTCCTGCGGAGGCTGCGGATCACGACGTCGACCGTGTTGCTGCCACCTTCGTAGCTCGTGCCCCACACCTCACGGAGGAGCTCCGCGCGCGACACCGGCGCCGCGGGGTAGGCAGCGAGCATGTGCAGCACTCCGAACTCGAGCGGCGACAACTGAACGCGCGCGCCACCGACGTCGACGCTGCGGTCGCGCTCGTCGAGGAAGGGCTGATCGCTCTCGCCGAGCTCCGCCGCGGCGATGCGGTTGAGCCACCCGTCGACGGAGTCCGGTCCGAAGTCGAGCGCCGCGAGATGGAACGGCTCGCCGCCGACGTCGACGGGTTCGTCGAAGGGACGGAAGCCGAGCGTGCGGAGCGCGTCGAGGAACGGCCGGGGATCGCGGACGCCGAGGTAGAGCCGACCCAGGTGTGGCCGCAGACGGAAGTAGTCACGCTTGACATCGAGCAGTGCCGCGGCCTGTACACCGCTCGGGCTCTCGCCCGTGCCGGTGGCGAGCCAGCGGCGGTGGGTGAGCGTGCGCTGGCCGGGAGGGAGCGGATGACGCGCGGCGTGCCGTGACCACGCTGCGACGACCGGGTCGACTCGCTCGAGCGAGGGCGGGATGTCTCGCCACTCCGCAACGATCGAACACCCGACGACGGCTCCGGTCCGGTCGCGGACCGAGCGGACTGCGTCGGGACGAAGACGCAACCACGCGTCCAACACCGAGGCGCCCTCCGGAGTGTCGAACTCGTGCCACAACGCGCGCAGCGCTTCGGCGTCCTCCTCGCGCGACCTCTCGACGCTGAAGGCGTGGGCGGTCGCGGGGAACATGGCCTCGCGCACGAACGGGTTGTCGATGAGGAACAGGAGGTCTGCGGTGAATCGGTGGAGGTCACCCGCGCCCGCCCGCCGGGTCTCGTGCTGGAGATGGCGCCAGGCGCCCGATCGCAGTTCTCGGAATCGCTCAGGTTCGAGGGCACGGAGCCGGGCAGAGACTGCCGCTTGCACCGCATCGTGGAGCCGCAGACCTTCCGACGTCTCGTCGACGAAGCTGAGCGCTGCGAGTCTCCCCATCGCGTCGTCCGCATCGTTGCACGCCATCGCCTCGAGGACACCCCTCGTCACTCGACGGGGCACCGATGCAGCGTCGAGGAGCCGGCGACCCTCGTCATCGAGGCCGGCACGAAACGCGGTCGCCAGCGCGGCGACCACACGCGGCCCGACCTCGTCGATCGGTACGTGGGCGACGTCTGCCTCGGCGGCGAGCCGGAGCGACAGCGGGTGGCCGCGCGCGATTCGACAGATCATGTCGGTGTGGTCGTACGCGACGTTCGCGTCGGCGAGAAACGCGCGCGCGGCGGCGTCGGTCAACCCGACGAGCGGGAGGATCTCGAGCCCTCCCACTCGACCCCTCTCGGTCGACCATTCGAGCATCGGAGCGTCGCGCCCGGCGATGACGAAGCGCAGCTCCGTCGACAACGACGGCACCAGTTCGTGTCGCAGCCAGGGATCGGCGATGCGAAACATCTCGTAGGTGTCGACGAGCACGACGCCGGCGCTTCCTGGCTGCCAGCCCGCGGCGTCGAGCGCGGCGCGGAAGCTCGACTCCGTCGGATCGATGGCCGCGCAGTCGATCCGCCACACCGGAGTTCCGGACCGTCGCACGTCGCTCGCGAAGGCGTTGAGCAGCGCCGACTTGCCGATGCCGGCGACGCCGTAGACGAACGCGACGCGCGGCCCGTTGGCGTCGAGGACGCGCTGAAGAGACGCGAGCTCGGGCTCCCGTCCCTTCAGCGTGAGGCCGTCGGTCATCG
>DASUMF010000344.1:0-5952 GCA_036277835.1 Acidimicrobiia bacterium | reverse complement strand
CGGTGAGCATCGACGTCGCGACCATCGAGCGGCGCGGCGACGTGGGCGGCTTCGTCGCGCCGATCCCGCTCGAGGACCAGATGTTCACGTGGAAGTCGGAGCGGGAGGCCGACATCATGATCTCGCTCGCGTCGCTGGCAGGCGAGCGCATGTTCTTCGACGGCGACAGCTCCGTCGGAGTCGGCGGCGATCTCCGCTCGGCGACGACCGTGGCGATGCAGATGGAGGGGTTCGCCGCGATGGGCACGACGGTCGCGTCGCATCTCGTCACCAAGACGACGGCTGGTGGCCTCGGCCAGGCGGTCGAGACCGGCACCGACCGCATGTGGCTCGAGACGCCGTTCGGCGAACGGGTCGAGGCGCGCCTGCAGGAGCTGCTGGCACAGGTCGACGCGCTGCTCGAGCGCGACCGCATCTGGGTGCTCGCGCTCGCGCACGCGCTCGAGTTCCACCGCACGGTGCCCGGCCAGGACATCGCGGCGATCCTCGAGGGCACCGTCGGTCCCACGATCGACGGACGGGTGTACCACGACCCCGTGTTCCAGGCCCGCCTCGAGGAGTACCACGAGGCCGCGCTCGCCGCGCACCGTGCGTCGGGCGACGTGTCGATCGTGCTGCCGGACCCGACGGCGAACGGGCACGCGCACTCCGGGAACGGCGCCGGCCTCGCGCTCGCCGACATCGACCTCGTGGAACCGATGGAGCTCCTCCGCGCCGATCAGCACACCACCAACGGCGACGAGCGCGCCTGACGCAGGCCCGCTCAGAGCATGCGTTGCATCTCGACCACGTCGAGCCACTGGCCGAACTTGCGGCCCACCTCGCGTTCGATCCCGACGATCTCGTACCCGCAGGCGGCGTGCAGCGCGATCGAGCCGTCGTTGCCGCCCGAGATCCGCGCGATCACGGTGTGGAACCCGTGTGCCTTCGCCAGCGCGACGAGCTCGTCGAGCATTCGCCGGCCGATGCCGCGCCGCTGGAACGCGTCGAGCAGGTACACCGAATTCTCGACCGTGCCCGCGTAGGCAGGGCGGGTGCGGAAGGGCGAGAGCGACCCGAACCCGACGATGCCGCCGGGGACGTCGTCGGGTGCGTCGGGTGCGACCGCCACCAGCGCGGGATGCCCGCCCGAGTGCTCGTCGATCCAGGCCACCTGCTCGTCGAGCGTGCGGGGCACCAGGTCGAAGAGCGCGGTGGAGTCGGTGACGAAGCGGTTGTAGACCGCCATGATCCCCGCCGCGTCGCGCCGTTCCGCATGCCGGATCTCGACGGGGGCCCCGGCCTCGCTCACCGCCGAAAGGTAGCGCGAGGGCACCCGTTGCTATCCTGTTCCGTTCCGCCCCCCGACGTCCGGGGGCTTCGCCCCCTTAGCTCAGTCGGCAGAGCACTTCCATGGTAAGGAAGGGGTCTACGGTTCAAGTCCGTAAGGGGGCTCACACGCGAACGAGCGTGAGCGGGTCGGAAACTCCCGGCCCGTGCGTAGCGAGAGAGCAAGGCATCTAGGCGGTGTAGCTCAGTTGGTCAGAGCACGCGGCTCATAATCGCGGCGTCGCGGGTTCGAGTCCCGCCACCGCTACCACTCGGGAGCAGCAAGAGAAGATGGCAAGCGACAAGCGGGTCAAGGTGACGCTGGCGTGCGAAGACTGCAAGCGCCGGAACTACATCACCATGAAGAACAAGACGAACAGCCGCGAGCGCATCGAGATGAAGAAGTACTGCCGTTTCGATCGCCGGCACACGCTCCACAAGGAAACCCGCTGATCTCCTCGCCAGATGGCGTGATACCGGCAAGTAACCCGCGAGCATGGGTCGGAGTCTGATGACCACGCACGAACTGCCGCGGGAGCGAGACGAGCTCGATCACCTGGTGGGCGCCGCCCGCCTCGGTGACCGGCCTGCCTTCGACGAGCTGGTCCGCCGGACCTACGTCGACACCTACACGCTCGCCTTTCGCCTCACGGCCGACGAGGAAGACGCGCGTGACGTGGTCCAAGAGTCGTACCTGCGAGCCTGGAAGGGCCTCCCGAACTTCCGTGGTGACGCGCAGTTCACCACCTGGATGTACCGGATCACCGCCAACACGGCGTACTCCGTGGTCAAGCGTCGTCGCCGCCACCGCGCCGAGCCGCTCGACGCGATGATCGACGACCCCATCGAGCTGCACCCCGATCTCCAACCCGAGGAGGCGGCGGAGTCGTCCGCGCTCCTCGACCGGCTCGCCGTCGCGCTCGACGAGCTGCCGCCGAAGCTCCGAGTGCTCGTGGTGTTGAAGGACGTCTACGGCCTCTCGCACGAGGAGATCGCCGAGGAGCTGGGCATCTCGGTCGCGGCAGCCAAGGTGCGTCTGCACCGCGGCCGTCGGAAGTTGCGCGACCTCCTCTACGAGGACGGTGGCCAGGAGCGGGGGTGGGCCCGTGCAGTGTGACGACGTCGCGCGCCTCCTGCCCGAAGCGGTCGAGAGCTCGCACGCGGTCGACCAGTCGATCCAGCTCCACATCGACACGTGCCTGCGATGCCAGGCCGAGTTCGCCCGCTACCGCAAGATGCTCCGTGGTCTGCACCTGCTGCGGACCCGCTACCTGGAGCCTTCCCCGGGAGTGCTCGCGCAGACGCTCGCCGCGATCGAAGCGGCCGGTGAGCGCGAAGCACGTCACGCGGTGCTGTCGGGTCGTCGCCTGGCCTATGCGAGCGCGATCGGTGGCGCAGCCGTGGCCGCCGGTGCGGCAACGGCCGTGATGATCGTGCACCGCGCCCGTCGTCGCATCCCCGCCACCAGTTAGGTCGTCACCCGGAAGTCGCCGGCGTCCCGGCGATCGTCGGGGAGTACGGTCGAACGGTGGCATCGTGGATCGGCGCCCACAGGAGATCGCTCCGGATCGCCAACGTCGCGCTCACGATCGTGCTCGGCGTCGCCTGGTTCCAGCTCTACCGGCCCCAGTTGGTGGGCGGCCCCGCGGCGTACGCCGTGGTCGAGGGCACCTCGATGGACGGCACCCTCTCGGCCGGCGACCTGCTCGTCACCCGCGAGCACGACCGCTATCACGTGGGCGAGATCGTGGCCTTCCACGCGCCGGGTGGGATCGCGGTGATCCACCGCATCGTCGGGGGCGACGCCACCACCGGGTACGTCACGAAGGGCGACAACCGGAACGAAGCCGATCCGTGGCGGATCTTCCCCCGCGAGGTCATCGGCAGCGTTGCCCTGCACCTTCCTGCGGTGGGCGCCGCCGTGCTCCTGCTCCGGCAGCCCCCGATGCTCATCTGGTTCCTCGGCTCGATCCTGCTCTCGAGCCTGTGGTGGCTCGATCGTCGCCTCGGTCGGCGCCCGGTGCCACTGCTATCCTCGATGGTTCGGCCCGACCACCAGGCCGGAGAGCAGTAGCTCGAGCCGAAGGGCACTAGCTCAATTGGTAGAGCACCGGTCTCCAAAACCGGCGGTTGGGGGTTCGAGTCCCTCGTGCCCTGCCACGCGTCGGCGGAGTGCCCGACGGGTGCAGGACCAGCAATGAGCGCGAACAGGACGGCTGCGCCGTGTCGATGAACCGACAGACCAAGCGGATGATGGCGAAGCAAGAGGACAAGAAGCGTCCTGACGCGCGCCAGAAGCAGCCCGCGCCGGCCCAGCGTGAGAAGTCCGGACCCCGCGAGTACTTCAGCGAGGTCAAGGGCGAGATGCGCAAGGTCGCCTGGCCGACGAAGAAGGAAGTCATCAACTCGACGATCATCGTGCTCATCGCGGTCATCGTGATGACGTCGCTGATCTTCGGGTTCGACTACGTCTCGTCCAAGTTCGTCCTCTTCCTCTTCGACTGATCGTGGTGCCGTGAACGACGACCTGAATCCTGACGACGCGCCCGCTGCCGACGGCACCGACGCGCCCGACGAGCTGCCCGAGTGGGCGCGCGTCTCCGAGACCTCGGTGGTCGAGGAGGAGATCGACATCGACGTGTTGCGCGTCGACGGCGCGTCGGGTGACGACGCCGAGGAGATCATCGAGATCACCGAGATCCTCGAGGTGGCGGAGCCCAGCCTGGGCGACGCGGAGCTGCTCGACGTCGCCGAGCTCGACGACGAGGAGCCCGAGGCGCCGCGCGAGCCGAGCCCGTACGACCGCCCCGGCGACTGGTTCGTCGTGCACACGTACGCGGGCTACGAGAACAAGGTGAAGCAGAACCTCGCCAGCCGGGTCCGCTCCATGAACGTCGAGGAGCAGATCTTCGAGCTCACGATCCCGATGGAAGACGTCATCGAGTTCAAGGGTGGCCGCAAGGTCGTCGTGCAGAAGAAGCTCTACCCCGGCTACCTCCTCGTGCGCATGGCGCTCGACGACGACTCCTGGTACGTGGTGCGCAACACGCCGGGCGTCACCGGGTTCGTCGGCAACGGCGCGCGTCCCACGCCGTTGTCGCGCAAGGAGGTCGAGTCGATCCTCGGCGTCGGTGGCAAGGAAGAGCCGGGCACGGAGAAGAAGGTGCGTCCCCGTCTCGAGTTCGAGATGGGCGAGCAGGTTCGCGTCACGCAAGGTCCGTTCGCCGACTTCAACGGCGCGATCTCCGACATCGACGTCGCGAGGTCGAAGCTCACGGTGCTCGTGAACATCTTCGGTCGTGAGACCCCTGTCGAGCTCGAGCTCGGCCAGGTCGCAAAGCTCTAAGAGAAGGCAACCAGTCAACGATGGCAAAGAAGAAGCTCGCCGCGGTCGTCAAGATCCAGATCCCCGCGGGGCAGGCGACGCCGGCGCCGCCGGTCGGTACCGCGCTCGGCCCGCACGGGATCAACATCATGGACTTCTGCAAGGCCTACAACGCGGCCACCGAGAACCAGCGCGGGCTGGTGATCCCGGCCGAGATCTCGATCTTCGAGGACCGCTCGTTCACGTTCGTCACCAAGACGCCGCCGACGCCGTTCCTGCTGCGCCAGGCCGCCGGCATCGAGAAGGGCGCGCAGAACGCGCGCACCGACGTCGCCGGCACGGTCACCAAGGCGCAGGTCCGCCAGATCGCCGAGACCAAGATGCCCGACCTCAACGCGATCGACCTCGACGGTGCGATGGCGCAGGTCGAAGGCACTGCGCGCTCGATGGGGATCAAGGTCACCTAGCACGGCCGCACGACCCCCCGGCGGAGGACCTCGCCGCCGGTCCCGGGAACCCGAGGGAGCTCCGACCACAGGAGAGCGACATGAGCCAGCACGGCAAGAAGTACACCGACGCGATGCGCCGCTTCGACCGCGAGCGCGTCTACACGCCCACCGAGGCGTTCGACCTCGTGAAGTCGCTCGCGACACGCAACTTCGACGAGACGGTCGAGGCCGCGTTCCGCCTCGGCGTCGACCCCCGCAAGGCCGAGCAGATGATCCGCGGCACGGTCTCGCTGCCCCACGGCACCGGTAAGCAGGCCCGGGTGGTCGTGTTCGCGGCCGGCGACCTCGCGCGTGAAGCCGAGCAGGCGGGTGCCGACGCAGTGGGCGCCGACGACCTCATCGCGCGCGTCGAGGGCGGGTTCCTCGACTTCGACGTCGCCATCGCCACCCCCGACCTCATGGCGCAGGTGGCCAAGCTCGGTCGCACGCTCGGCCCGCGTGGGCTCATGCCCAACCCGAAGACGGGCACCGTCACCAACGACGTCGCCAAGACGGTCGAGGAGTTCAAGGCGGGCAAGGTGGAGTACCGCACCGACCGCTTCGGCAATGTGCACGTCCCGGTCGGCAAGGCGAGCTTCGACGCCCCGAAGCTGGTTGCCAACTACCACGCGGTGCTCGACGAGCTCCTGCGCGCCAAGCCCGCGTCGGCGAAGGGTCGGTACCTGCTCGGGATCAGCGCGTCGTCGACGATGGGCCCCGGCGTGAAGGTCGACACCGCGGTCACCCGCGCCGAGGAGCACGCCGCCGCATCGGCGTGACCCTGCGGCCGCTCGCTGGGTGTGCACGGCCCGCCGCGGCGAAGAACTTCAG
>DASUMF010000343.1:0-4947 GCA_036277835.1 Acidimicrobiia bacterium | reverse complement strand
CCACCGATCCCTTGCGACCGTCGAGCGCATCGACCGCGGCTTGCTGCAGGTTGCGCTTGAGCGAGAGCACGACGTTCTGGGTGTCCTGCTTGCCCTGCACGATGTCGCCGATGTTGCCGAGGTTCACGTCCTTCTGGCGCCCGGTGAGCACGCCGTTGTAGCTGTTCTCCGCACCCGCGTTGCCCTGCAGGAACGACTGGTAGCCGCTGATCTGCGCGAAGAGTCCGCCGAGCGGGTACTCGCGCTGGTACTTGAAGTCGCTGTCGCCGGTGATCGGCACCGAGCGGGCCACGATCTCGCCGTCGGCGGTGACGATCTCGCCGCGCGGGCGGTTGTACGCGTCGAGTGTCTTGCGCACGTTGCGAGGGTCGTTGGCGAGGCGCTTGGCGTCGACCACCTGGAAGTAGGTGAGCTGGCCGACGAGGATCAGGATGAGCACCGTCACCGCGATCCCCACGCGACGGATGGCGCGGTTCACGGGCCCGCTCCTGGACGGCGTGCCGGCTCCGTGCCTGGACGGCGTGCCGGCTCCGTGCCTGAACGGCGTGCCGGCGCGCGCGCGGAGCCGTCACCGATCGACGCGGTGGTGCGCGCCCGTGGTTGCTCCGCGGCCGCAATGGTCTCGTCGGAGATGCGCAGCAGCAGCGCGACGATCACGAAGTTGGCGATGAGCGACGATCCGCCGTACGACACGAAGGGCAACGTCACGCCGGTGAGCGGGATCACGCGCGTGACGCCCCCGACGATCACGAACGTCTGCACGCCGATGATCGTCGTGAGCCCCGCCGCGAACAGCTTCGAGAACGGCCGCTCCGCCTGCACCGCGATGCGGAACCCGCTGCCGACGAACAGCAAGAAGAGGATGCACACCGCGGCGGTGCCGATGAGGCCGAGCTCCTCACCGATGGCGGAGAACACGAAGTCGGTCGACGCGTTCGGGATCTTCTGGGGGCTGCCGAGCCCGAGACCGGTGCCGGCGAAGCCTCCCGAGCCGAACGCGAACATCGACTGCACGATCTGGAAGCCCGTGGTCTGCGACACCGACCACGGGTCCACCCACGCGGTCACGCGGTCCTGCACGTGTCCGAACAGCTGGTAGGCGATCACCGCGCCGCCGACGAAGAGGCCGAACGCCACGAGGAGGTACGACGCGCGCTCGGTGGCGATGTAGAGCATCGCCGCGAACACCGCGAAGAACAGGAGCGACGAGCCGAGGTCCTTCTGGCGCACCATCACCAGGATCGACACACCCCACGCGAGCAGCAGCGGCCCGAGGTGCTTCGGGTCGGGCAGCGCGAGACGCCCGATGTGACGCGTGCCCGACGAGAGGAGCTCGCGCTTCTCCACCAGGTACGCGGCGAAGAACACGACGAGCAGCACCTTCGCGAGCTCGCCAGGTTGGAAGTTGAGCGGTCCGATGCGCACCCACAAGCGCGCGCCGTTGATCTCCTGGCCGACCACCGGGAGCAGCGGGATGAGGAGCGCGGCGATGCCGAGGAGCAGGAACGTGTACTTGTATCGCTCGAGGTCGCGCACGCGGCGCACGAGCACCAGCGTGAGCACGAACGCGCCGACGCCCACCGCGATCCACACCGCCTGCACGCGCGCGAGGTCGCGGTCGAGGCGCGACACCGTCACGAATCCGATGCCGTTGAGCACCGCGGCGATGGGGAGCAGCGTGGCGTCCGCGCGTGGGGCGAAGCGGCGCACCGCGAGATGGGCAGCGAGATACAGCCCGAGCACCGCGAGCAGGAACACCCACAGGTCGGGCGGAAGGTCGGTCGTGTCGGCGAGCAGCAGCAACACGTAGCCGCCCGCGGTGACGACCACGGCCATGAGCCCGAGTCCGAGCTCCTGTGCCCGTCGCCGGCGCGCCACCGGCGATCGCATCGGCCTCATGGGCCGGGCGCGATCGACGTCGTGGGCTCCGCGGTGCTGGGAGGCACGGTCGTCGTCGACGGCGCCGGCCTCGTGGTGGTCGTCGCCGCTTCGTCGGCGTGGGCGCGTAGCCGGGCCACGAACGCGTTCGCGTCGTCGAGCGACGAGAACGTCTTCTCGTCGGCCACCGCCGACGCGTCGGCCGACCGGAGGTCGCTGCGCGTGAGCGTCGTGCGGCGCTCGACGGTCGGGTCCCACACGAGCAGTCCGCCGGGCACGCCCTTGTACACGGTGACCGCGTTGCCGTCGAACGCCACGTAGTAGCTGTTGCGGGCGTACCACGCGACCGCGCCCACCGCGACTCCCAGCACCACGACGACCGCCACCACCCAGAGCGCGGTCTTCACTCGGCGACTCCGACGCCCCGGGTCCTCGGGTGCCCGATCGCGCGTTGCCGTCCCGCGCTCGGGCTCGTCGACCAGCAGGGCCTCCGCCGCCATCGCCGGCACGCTCGGCGCCAGCTCCACCGAGGACCCGTCGACCGAGCCGTCCGTGGATGCCGACGCGCCGCTGCTCACTGCGACGACGACCACGGTGATGTTGTCGACCCCGCCCGCGGCGTTCGCCTGGTCGACGAGCTTGTGCGCGGCGACCGTGGGATCGGGCTCGCGGCGCAGCTCGGCGGCGATCGCGTCCTCGTGCACCATGTCGGTGAGGCCGTCGGAGCACAGGAGGACCCGGTCGTCGACCTGCAGCTCGACGGGGTACACGTCGACGTCGACCGTCGCGTCGATCCCGAGCGCGCGGGTCACGATGTTGCGCATCGGGTGCACCGCGGCCTCGTCGTCGGTGAGCTGACCGTCGTCGACCAGCTCCTGCACGTGGCTGTGGTCGGTGGTCACGCGGCGCAGCACCCCCTCGCGCAGGAGGTAGGCGCGTGAGTCGCCGACGTGCACGAGGATCAGCGTGCCGCCGGCCGCCAACGTGCCCGCGGTGAGCGTGGTGCCCATGCCGGTGAGCGATGCATCGGTGCGCGCCTTTGCGAACACGGCGTCGTTGGCGTCGGCGACCGCGTCGCGTAGCGGGCGTCCGGCGCGCACCGAGGCGCGGAGTGCCTCGAGCGCGGTGGCACTCGCGACTTCGCCGCCGAGGTGACCACCCATGCCGTCGGCCAGTGCGACCAGCCCGACGGAGTCGTCGACGAGGTAGCCGTCCTCGTTGCCCTCGCGCACCCGACCCACGTCGGTGGCCGCACCGACGACGAGGCGCATTCAGCGCACCGCTTCGAGCGTGGTCTGACCGAACTGCACGCGATCGCCGCGCCGGAGCTGGAGCGCGCCCTGCAACGGCTGCCCGTTCACGAGCGTGCCGTTGCGCGATCCGAGGTCTTCGACGTACGCGTTGCCGTCGCGGAGGTAGAGGCGCGCGTGCACCTGGGAGACGAAGCCGTCGTCGAGCACGATGCCGCACCCGCCGCCGCGGCCGATGGTGAGCTCGTCGGTGAGCACGAACGTCTCTCCCCGGCGTGCCGCGGGTTCGAGCACGCGGATCTTCGACGGCGTCCGCCCGCGGGTCTTCTCTGTGCGGGCGGCAACGGCGGGCGCCGCGGCCTGCGCGACGGGCGCGGGCGGGCTGGGCGCGGGCGCCCGCATCTCCGAGATCACCACCCGCACCACCCGGTAGAGGAACAGGTAGAGGAGGGCGAGGAAGCAGAACTTGAGGATGGTGAGGACGGATTCGGGCACTACGAGGCCTCGAACCGCATCACGGTGGCGCCCACCGAGATCTCGTCGCCGTCGCGCAACACGTGCTCCTTCACCGGCACACCGTTCACGAGCGTGCCGTTCATGGAGCCGAGGTCGGTCACGAGGAAGCCGTCGCCGGTGGCCCGGATCTCGGCGTGCTGGCGCGAGGCGCGGGGATCCGCCAGGGTCACGGTGCAGTCGGCGTTGCGACCGAGGGTGGCGGCATCCTCGCTCAGGCGCACCCGGCGTCCGTCGGGGAGCACGAGCGAGCCCACCTGACCGCCTTCCCCCTCCGCGATCTCGGCCACCACGTCGAAGTCGCCCGTCTTGAGCGTGTCGTCGCTCACCAGCGTGATCGTGACCGGTCCGACGAACTGGTAGTCCTCGTCGCGGGCGTGCTGGCGGGCCATCTCCGCGAGCTCGCGGGCCAGCGCCTCGGCGAAGCTCTGGAAGCGGTCGAAGTCGGCCGGTGCGAGGTAGATCCCGACGTTGTTCGCGACGACAGGTCGACCGCTCACGCCGATGGTGCGGCCCGCGTCGAGCACGCGTGTCACGCGGTGACCGATCTCGACGGGCTGGAGTCCGCTGCGGAAGGCCTTGTTGAACGTGCCCTCGACCAGCCGCTCGAGCCGCCGCTCGAACCCCTGGAGTCCCACGGGCGGATTGTATCGGCGGCCCCTTTTCGTGCCGGGGCGCGCGCTGCGCCGCCCGTGCCCGCACGCGCAGTCGACCCGCACTCGACCGGCTGAGCTCATCCGCCTCACTGGTACGCTGCGTCGCCCCAGGGCGAGTGGCGGAATTGGCAGACGCGCAGGCTTCAGGTGCCTGTGTCCGAAAGGATGTGGGGGTTCAAGTCCCCCCTCGCCCACACAGGAAGGCAGGGAGGCTTCTGCGTGGACATCTCGTCGCTGCACGCGTCCGGCTCCGTGGTGATCGCGGCGTCACCTGACGCGCTCTACGAGTTCATCGCCGACATGCCGTCGATCGGCGAGATCAGCGCCCAGTGCACCGGCGGCGTGTGGGAGAGCGACGCCCGCGGCGTCGGCGCCCTCTTCGTCGGTTCCAACACCTGGGGCGAGACCACGTGGAAGGCGAGGATGCGGGTCACGGTCGCCGATCCGGGCCGCGAGTTCGCGTGGGAGAACCTCGGCGCCGCCGATGCTCCGGCCGCCGACGACGCTCCGGGGCTCGTGCGGTGGGGCTACACGTTCGAGCCGGTCGACGGCGGCACCCGCGTCGAGGAGACCTGGCGCATCCTCCGCCCCTACCCCGAGCTCGAGAGCGCGACCGCCGAGGACTTCGAGCGCCTGATCCGCAACTTCAC
>DASUMF010000342.1:0-6979 GCA_036277835.1 Acidimicrobiia bacterium | reverse complement strand
TTGTCGCCGTCCGCCCTGCTTCGCTTTGACCGAAAGGACAGTTTCACGCGAATCCTCACGCCACGCAAGCCCCATGAGTCACACAAGCCACCAAGCAACCCCACGCAGGGTGGTCGGTTGGCCGTATGCTGTGTTCCCAGGCGGGGGCGGGGGCCCTCCGGGAGCGGAGCCGAGATGTCGACGGAGTGGCCGTACGAGGAGTCGGCATCGGGTGAGATGCCCTCGGCCGCGCCCGAAACGGGCGGTCTGCTCCGGGACCTCGAAGACGAGCTCTGTCGCCTCGGCGGCGTCCTCGCCGTGCGGGTGGTCGGCGATCGCAGCGATCGCCCGATCGAGGTCCACGTGCTGGCCGACCAGACCAAGACGCCGAAACAGACCGTCCGCGACATCCGAGCCGTCGCCCACACCGTCTTCGGGATCGAGCTCGACCATCGCATCGTGTCGGTCGCGCAGCTCGACACCAACGAGTCGGACACCCCGGTCGGTCTGGTCCTCCCCACGGGTGAACGCCGCGTGCGTGTCGGCGCGGTCCATGCCGACACCGACGGCTTGCGCGCCGAGGTGCGCGTCACACTCGTCGACGACGAACGTGAGCACGTCGGGTACGCGGAAGGCTCCATCGCCGCGGTCGCACGGCCACACCTCGTGGCGACGGCGACGCTCGACGCCTTGCGCCAGATCGAACCGGCCGCCGACGCGGTGCACCTCGCAAGCGCCGAGATCTCCCGCATCGGTTCGAATCGTGTCGCCGTCGTCACTGTCGTGTACGTCGACCCCCCGCTCGAGCTGTTCGTGTCAGGATCGGCAGTCGTCCGGCGCGAGCGGGACGAAGCGATCGCGCGGGCGCTGCTCGACGCCACCAATCGCCGCATCACGCGCACGGAACACGGACGCGCCACTCGCTGAGGCGCATTCACGCGTCGATCCGCGCGAGCCTCGCGGCGTGACCGAACGCTCCGCCGTCCAACTCTCCTATCGCCTCGGTGGCTCCGACGGTGTGGCGGTGGAAGCGCGCAAGTGGGAGTGGGCACTCGGCGAGCTCGGCTACCACGTCCGGCGCGTCGCCGGCACCATCGACGATGCGCGGCGACCCGACGACGAGGAGCTCCCCTTTCTCGCCATCGAGCCACCCGATGGCTGCGAGCCCGACCCCGCCGCGCTCGCCACGTCGCTGGAGGGCGCCGACATCGTCGTCGTCGAGAACCTGTGCTCGCTGCCCATCAACCCCGACGCGTCGGCCCTGGCCGCACGCGTCCTTGCTGAGCACGAGGGCTCGGTCGTGTTCCACCACCACGACCTCCCGTGGCAGCGCGCCGGGCTGCTCGCTCCGCCCGGCATCCCGCCGCGACGCGCGCAGTCGTTGCACGTCACGATCAACGACCACTCTCGACACGAGCTCGAGCACCGCGGGTTCGAGGCGATCACCATTCGCAACGCGTTCGCTCTCGACCCGGTTCGCGGCGACCACGACGGGACCCGCGCCGCGTTCGGTTTCGCACCCGACGACCTCGTGCTCGTGCAACCCACACGTGCGATCCCCCGCAAGAACGTTCCCGGAGCGATCGCGTTCGCCGCAGAGCTCGCGCCGACGTTCCCAGGCCGCGGCGTCCGGCTCTGGATCACCGGCCCCGCCGAGGATCGGTACGGCGACGTGTTCGACCGCCTCGTCGCCGACTCGCCGGTGCCGATCACGGTCGGTCGTGCCCCCTCGGCCGCCGACGCGTACGCGGCCGCTGACCTCGTCGTGTTCCCGTCCACCTGGGAAGGGTTCGGGAACCCTGTGATCGAATCGATCGCGCATCGGCGAGCCGTGGCGGTCGGCGACTACCCGGTGCTCCAGGAGCTCAGAGAGTTCGGTGTCGAGCTGCTCTCGGTGGACGACCCGGAAGGCGCTGCAGCATGGCTCCGCGAGCCACGCCCCGACGTCCTCGAAGCCAACGTCGAGCGGGTGAGGCCACACTGCTCGCTCGTGGACCTTCCTCAGCGCCTCGGCCGCGCGCTGGAACGCCTCGGTGGAGGGTCCCGATGAACGATCCGGATCCCGTCCTGGCGCGCCGGGCGCGAATCGCGAGGGCGGTGAGCATCTCGAAGCGGCTGGGCTACGTCCTGCTGCTCGGAGCCGTCGTCCTGTTCGCGATCGCGGCCCTGAACGACTTCCCCAGCGGTCTCGTCACCGCCACGGCCGTCGCGCTCATCGGCGCGTGCGTGATCCTTCCCCTCCCGATCGTGCTCGGCTACGGGCTGCGCGCCGCCGAACGCGAGGACCGCGAGCAGGGCCGTGACCCAGGTCCCGGTGGCAGGGCGAGCGGGGGTCAGCACTAGATTTCGCGCGCCGCCACGGAACAAGGAGTCTGCCGTGCGCTACCGCCGCTTCGGCACGAGCGATCTCGAGGTCTCGGAGATCGGTTTGGGGGTGTGGACGCTCGCCAGCGACTGGTGGGGACGGGTCGACGAACCGCACCGCATGCTGCACGCGGCGCTCGACGCGGGCATCAACTTCATCGACACCGCGCCCGTGTACGGCGACGACGGTGTCGGCGAGACGATGCTCGCCGACGTCTTGAAGTCGGGTCGAGACCAGATCATCCTCACCACGAAGTGCGGCTACGACATCGACGCCGCGCGCCGCTTCCCCGGACAATCCGAGCGCCCTCACGACTGGGACCGAACGTCGATCCGCGCGCAGCTCGAAGCGTCGTTGCGTCGACTCGGCACCGACTACATCGACCTCTATCAATTGCACAACACGCGCATCGAGCCCATCCTCGACGACGACCTCTGGGAGGAGCTCGAGCTCTTCCGCACCGAAGGCAAGGTCCGGGAGCTCGGCGTGGCGCTCGGTCCCGCCATCGGATGGGTCGACGAAGGTCTCGAAGCGATCCGCAACCGCCCGATCGCATCGCTGCAGACCGTCTTCAACATCCTCGAACAGGAGCCCGGCCTCACGTTCGCTGCGGAGCCCAACGTGCAGGACGCCACGGTGGGTCTGATCGCACGCGTCCCCCACGCGTCCGACACGTTGTCGGGCAAGATCGACCGCGACACCGTGTTCCCCGCCGGCGACCATCGAGCACACCGCAACCGCGACAACATGCTCGACAACTTCGACAAGGCCGACACGCTCAGCTTCCTGTGGGACGGCACCGGCCGCACCATCGGTCAAGCGGCGATCGCCGGGATCCTCGCCAACCCCGCGTTCACGACGGTGCTGCCGACGTGCGTCTCGGTCGACGACGTGCTCGAGTACGCCGCGGCGTCCGATCTTCCGCTCAGCGCCGACGAGGTCCGGCATCTCGCCGAGCGCTGGGCTTCGAATTTCGGTGTCACGAACCGCTACGAGATGCCGCTGAAGTCGAGCACGCGAGGGTGACCACCGCGGCGAGGCGGACGGCACTGCGCCTGGCGCCCGACGAACGGCGTCGGCAACTGCTCGACGTCGCATGCGTCGAGTTCGCCGAGCGCGGCTTCTACGCCACCTCCATGGAGGACCTCGCGACCGCGGCGGGGATCACGAAACCCGTCTTCTACCAGCACTTCTCGTCGAAGCGAGCCCTGTTCATCGCGGTGCTCGAAGACGTCGGCGGCCGGTTGCTCCACGTGCTGACCGAGGCGACGAGCAGCGCGCAGACCGGACGCGATCGCGTCGCCGAAGGATTCACCGCGTATTTCCGGTTCGTCGAGAGCGACCGCGCCGCGTTCCGGCTGCTCTTCGGCGCCTCGGCTCGCAACGACGCCGAGTTCGCCGACGTGGTCGACGGCGTGCTCGCCGCCGCGGCCGACGCGGTGAGCACCCTCATCGAGATCCCGGGGTCGGCCGAGCACCGGCTCGTGCTCGCGCATGCCGTCGTCGGCATGGCCGAAGGCATCAGCCGTCACGCGCTCACCGATCCCGACGGCCCGCACGATCCGGAACAGCTCGCGCACTGGGTCGCCGAGCTCGCCTGGTTCGGCCTTCGTGGGGTCCGCGTCGGCGACTGAGCGGTTTGGCGAACCTCGCGGTCGGGCATTCCCGACGCACCCACCGAGAGGAGCCGCGATGGCCGGCGCCAGCACCGACCTGCACGAACCCGTCGACGTCCTGGGTGCAGCCGCCGTCGACCTGCACCGAGCCCTGGTGTCGATCCAGGAAGAGCTCGAAGCCGTCGACTGGTATCACCAGCGGTCCGTGGCGACCGCCGACCCGGAGCTCGCCGCGATCCTGGCGCACCATCGCGATGAGGAGAAGGAGCACGCCATGATGCTCCTCGAGTGGGTGCGACGTCACGACCCGAAGCTCGACGAGCACATGCGCACGTACCTGTTCACGGAGGCATCGATCACCGAGATCGAACACGAAGCCGAATCGTGATCGAGGAGCGCGCGTCCGCAGAGTGACACCGATGCGGTCACAGGCGTCGGTAGCATCAACGCCCGCATGCTCACTCTCCGTCTGTCACCGGAGCCCGCGTCGGCAACCCGAGCGCGCGAGGTGACGCGGTCGCACATCCGAGCGGCGTGTCCGCCCGAGGTTGTCGACACGGCGGCGCTGCTCGTGACCGAGCTCGTGAGCAACGTCGTGGTGCATGCGCTCACCGACATGCTGCTCGTCGTCGACGTCGCACCCGGTCGCATCGAGGTCGCGGTCCAAGACGGTTCCCCCGAGCGTCCCGCACTGCAGGACCCGGCCGTCGACGCCGTCGCCGGTCGAGGCCTCGCGATCGTCGACGAGCTCGCGACCGCGTGGGGTGTCGAGGAGCAGCACGGGAAGAAGGTCGTGTGGGCGGCCCTGGAATTCCCGGCGACCGCCGGAGCCGTCAGCGGACGGTGAGGTGATCGCCCACGCCGGTGATGTCGAGCACCTTGCGCACGTGCGCGGGGGGTGAGTCGATCACCAGCTCCCCCGCGTCGCCGAGCCGCTTACGTGCCGCCACCAGCACGCCGATGCCCGACGAGTCGAGGAACTCGAGGCCACGGCAGTCGAGAACGACCCGAGTGACGCCGCCCTCGATCGCCGACTCGAGGAGCTCCCGCAGCTGCGGTGCACTCGCCATGTCGATCTCGCCGCGGACCGCAACGAGCAACTCGTCGTCGCCGCCGGCACCGCGTTGCAGTTCGAGGTCAGACACGCTCGCGCCCTCCCGGCACCGTCCACCTGGTCAGCGCTGCTGAGACAGCCCTGATCGATCCGGTCGACACAATACGACGATTGTCGCGTCATCGTGCAGCCTGCCCGGGGCGAAGAGCTCCACCTCGTCGAGCACGCGCTTGACGATGGCCGGCGCTTCGTCGCACCGCGACCCCCGGATCAGATCGAGCAGGCGCTCGGGCCCGAAGAAGGCGCGCTCGGCGTTGCGCACCTCGATCAGACCGTCGGTGTACGCACACAGCGTGTCGCCCGGGGTCATCGCCGCAGATTCCGTCGTCCAGATCCCGGCGAACAGGCCGACCAGCGGACCGGTGGGCCCGAGCTCGTGATCGACACCGTCGGAGCACACGAAGGCCGGCGGGTGTCCGGCGTTGGCGTACTGCACCGCGCCGTCGACGGTGTCGACGACTGCGACGAAGGTGGTGAGGAACACCTCCGGCCCCATGTCGCCGAGCTGGTCGGCGGCCACTGCGATCGCTGCGCCCGGCGACACCCCGGCAGCGAGCGATGCCCGGATGAGCTCCTTGCACCGAAGGGCCAGGATCCCCTCCTTGGCTCCGTGCCCGGCGATGTCGACGACGACCAGCCCGATGCGGTCTGCGCCGACGTGCGCGAGGTCGTAGCAGTCGCCGGCCGCGACGCCCTCGGCGGCCCGGAGCTGCGCGGCGATCGTCCATCCCTTGGGGAGGTCGCCGATGTCGGGCTCGAGCTGCGAACGCAATGCCAGCACCACGCTCGCGTCCTGCTCGATCGCCTCGCGGGCGCGCTCGGCGAGGATCCGACTCGAGTTGATGCGCCGACGCATCGAATCGATCACCGCGCCGAGCTCTGCGATCTCCGGAGGCCCTTCGGCGCGGATCGGCGCGTCGAGGTCACCGTCGCGCACGCGACGGACATCGTCGACGAGCGCGTCGATGGGGCGCGTCACCCAACGACGAATGAGCCATGCCGCGACTGCGGCGCCGACCAGTGCGACGATGCCGACCCCGACGAGCAGCAACGTGAGCGCGCGGCGGGAGTCCGACCGGGCGTCGTCGGCGGCGCGAGCCTCGACGTCGACGGTGGCCGCGAGACGAGTTGCGCTGTCGCGCAGCTCGTCGAAGAGCTGCTTGCCGACCCCGCTCTCGACCGACGCCAGGGCGGAGTCGGCGTCACCGGCGCGTCGGAGCGCGATCTCGGGCTCAGCAGCCCGGGCCCGCCACCGCCGTGCTGCGGCCGCCACCTCGTCGATGGCTGGACGGAGCGCAGGAACCGCCCGTTCCCGGGCGGCGAGATCGGCGAGCAACCGCTTCTCGGCGAGCTGACCGTTGCGGTAGGGATCCAGGAATTCGGGCTGACCGGTGATCAGGTAGCCGCGCTCGCCGCTCTCCTGGTCGACGAATGCCGCGTCGAGCCGCGCGACCTGCTCGCTCGCGACGTCGGCGCCCCTGGCTCGATCGGAGGCCTCGTCGCGGTCCCGGACGAGGACGCGCGCGAGCCCTGCGAGCGCGACGACGAGCAGCACGACGACGGCGAACAGGATGACGAGACGGCGTCGAAGCAGCACAGGACGGATGCTAGAGGGCGACCTTCCTCGCCGACCCGAGCACACGACGACGTCGTTGATTCCGCGAAGTCGCAGGTCAGAGCGGTCAAAAAAGCTGCGCCGCTGGTTTGTCGGGCGGCGAGGTCGGGTATGCACTGGTGTGCCGGCCCCTCCCGGCACACCGACAGGCGGCGCGGGCCGCGAGCAATCCCGGCCCGCGTCGTCCTGTCATCTCTGAACGCAGCTCGTGGACGCAGCGGTCGCCGATGCGGCGACCACCGTCAGACGGTGCGGGTCCGCTTCGAAGCGCGAAAGCGTGCGGCGCCGTC
>DASUMF010000341.1:0-3888 GCA_036277835.1 Acidimicrobiia bacterium | reverse complement strand
GGTGCCGCTCACCGGCTCCATCGGAGCGCTGAGGAGCACGCCGGCCGCGAAGCCGCTGAAGACGAGGAGGAACAGCCGCACGCGCTGCGCGAGCTTCGGCGCGGCGAGCAGGTAGACGGTGCCCAGCGCGAGCCAGGGCACGTCGAGGACCGCCCCGAACAGGTAGAACACGCGGAAGGTGCCGCGGTCCCACCCCGTGGACGTTCCGGTCGCGAGCGCGGCGGAGGCGAGCGCGAACATCGCGAGCGCCGCCGCCCAGGCCCCGTTCTGAGGACGGTGGCTCTGCGTCCAGCGCACGAGCATCGCCTGGGCGAACAGGGCGGAGACCGCCGTCGCCACGAAGGCGAGACCGACTACCACCGGCTGTCCGATCGTCGCACGGCTCCGAGGCTACGGGGGGCGGCGGGGCTTCGAGAATTTGTGCACAAGCTCGGTACGCTGGATCCGAAGGCCGGAGCGCACCCGGCCGCCGAGGAGGCTCTCATTCCCGACGCCCGGCGGATCCCGGAGGCGACGGTCGCCCGATTGCCGCTCTACTACCGAGCGCTGATCGAGACGGCCGACGCCGAGATCGGCACCGTCTCCTCGGAGCGGTTGGCCGAGCTCGCGGGTGTCAACGCGGCCAAGGTGCGCAAGGACCTCTCGTTCCTGGGCTCCTACGGCACCCGCGGCGTCGGCTACGACGTCGAGTACCTCCTCCACGAGATCTCCCGAGAGCTCGGGCTCACCCACGACTGGCCGGTGGCCATCGTCGGGGTCGGGAACCTCGGTCAGGCGCTGGCCAACTACCGCGGCTTCGGTGCCCGCGGCTTCGAGGTGGTCGCCCTCTTCGACGCCGACGCCGCGAAGGTCGGCAAGCGGGTCGGAAGCCTGAAGATCGAGGCGCTCGACGACCTCCCCGCCATCGCACGCGAGCGGGGCGTGGCCATCGGCATCATCGCGACCCCGGGCCACGCGGCGCAGGAGGTGACCGACCGCCTCGTCGACGCCGGCGTGTCGTCGATCCTGAACTTCGCCCCGACGGTCGTGAGCGCGCCGGCGGGTGTCTCGCTGCGCAAGGTCGACCTCGCGATCGAGCTCCAGATCCTCTCCTTCTACCAGCAGCGCCGCATCGACGGGAACGGCGCGCGCGTCCCGACGCCGCGATGACGCGCGACGCGATCGCCGGCTACCCGGCCAGCCTCGTCGTCGACGGTCGCCGGTGCGTGGTGGTCGGCGCCGGGCGCATCGCGGCGCGCAAGATCGAGGCGTTGCTCGACGCGGGCGCGCGCGTGCGCGTGATCGCGCCCGAGATCGGCGTCGACGTCCGCGCCTGGGCCGACGCCGGTCGGCTCTCCGTCGACGAGCGCACGTTCGAACCCTCCGATCTCGACGACGCCTGGCTCGCGATCACGGCCACCGGAATCGCGACGGTCGACCGGGCGGTGTACGAAGCGGGCGACGCGCGACGCGTGTGGGTGAACTCCGCCGACGACCCCGCCAATTGCTCGTTCACGCTGATGTCGGTGGTACGACGGGGGGATCTCGTCGTGACCGTCGGCACGGGCGGTCGCAGCCCCGCGCTCGCCGCGTGGCTCCGACAGCGCTTGAGCGACGAGCTCGGGCCCGAGTACGAAACGCTGCTCGACGTCCTGTCGGAGGCAAGGGAATCGTTGCGGGCGACCGGCCGTTCCAGCGAACAACCCGGTTGGCAACAGGCGCTCGATTCCGGCATGCTCGATCTGATCCGTGCCGGACGCGTCGACGAAGCGAAGGAGATGCTCACGGCATGTCTCTCCTCGTAGTCGGGCTCAACCACCGGACCGTTCCGGTGGAGCTGCTCGAGCGGCTGTCCGTCGCCCCCGAAGACCTCCCGAAGGCGCTCCACGCGTTGATGCGGCGCGAGCACCTCGCCGAGGCGGTGCTGCTGTCCACGTGCAACCGCACCGAGGTCTACGCGCACGCCACGCTGTTCCACCCCGCGATGCAGGACGTGCGCGACTTCCTGGCCGACACCTCGGGCGTCGACCCCGACGAGTTCGCCGACCTCCTCTACGCCTACCACGACGACGCGGCGGTGTCGCACCTCTTCGCGGTCGCGGCAGGGCTCGACTCCATGATCATCGGCGAGGGCGAGATCCTCGGTCAGGTGCGCGAGGCGTGGCAGGTCGCCGAGCGCGAGGCCGCGAGCGGATCCATGTTGGACCGCACGTTCCGCCACGCCATCGAAGTGGGCAAGCGCGCCCGCACCGACACCGGGATCGGCCGGCACGCGGTGTCGGTGTCGTCAGCGGCGGTGTCGCTCGCCACGAACCGGCTCGGGTCGCTCGACGACCGGCGCGTGCTGGTGATCGGCGCCGGCGCGATGGGCGAGGGCATGGCGCTCGCACTCGCCGGCGCTGGTGTGCGCGAGATCGTCGTGGCCAACCGCACGGTGTCGCGCGCGGAAGAGCTCGCCGCGCGCGTCCACGGACGCGCCATCACCCTCGACGGCATCACCGAGTCGCTCGTCGACTGCGACGTCGTGCTCGTGTCGACCGGCGCGCCCGACATCCTCGTCGAGCGCGCGGCGGTCGAGCGGGTGATGACCAGCCGCAACGGCCGCGCGCTCCTGGTCGTCGACATTGGCGTGCCGCGCAACATCGATCCCGGCGCGGGTGAGGTGTTCGGCGTGACGCTGCTCGACATCGACGATCTCCGCGCCTACGGCGAGCTCTCGCTCGAGCAGCGACGCCAGGAGATCGGCAAGGTGCGCGACCTGATCGCCGAGGAGCTCGACCGTCATCGCATCGAGCGCAAGGCACGGGAGGTCGCGCCCCTCGTCACCGCGTTGCGGTCTCGCGCCGAGGAGCTGCGGACCGCTGAGCTCCGCCGCTCCCGCGCCCGGCTGAGCGGGCTGTCGCCCGCCGACCGCGACGCGGTCGACGCGCTCACACAAGCGCTCGTCAACAAGCTGCTGCACGAGCCGACCGTGCGCCTCAAGGACGCGGCCGGTTCGGCCCGCGGCGCCCTGTACGCCGACGTGCTGGTCGAGCTGTTCGGACTGCCGGAACCCGAGCCCGACGCCGACGCCGACGAATGAGCCCCGCGCCGGCGGATCACTCGTGACGCTGCGCATCGCCACGCGCGGCACCGCGCTCGCCCGGTGGCAAGCCGAACGGGTCGCGACGCTGCTCGCGACCGACACCGAGCTGGTGATCGTCACGACCACCGGCGATGCGCGGCCCGACACGCCCATCAGCGCCATGGGGGGCACGGGTGTGTTCGTGAAGGAGGTCGAGCAGGCGCTCCTCGACCGACGCGCCGACCTGGCGGTGCACTCGGCGAAGGACCTTCCCTCGTCACCGCCCCCCGACGGCCTCCTCCTCGCCGCGTTCCCCGAGCGGGCCGACGTGCGCGACGCCCTGGTCGGCAGCTCGCTCGCCGCGCTGCGACCGAACGCCACGATCGGGAGCGGATCCGTGCGGCGCCGCGCCCAGCTCGCCGCGATCCATCCCGCGCTGCAGTTCGCCGAGCTGCGCGGGAGCATCGTCACCCGGCTCGAGAAGGCGTCGCAGTTCGACGCCATCGTCGTGGCCGCCGCCGCGCTCGAACGACTGGGCATGCTCGACCAGGCCACCGAGATCCTCGACCCGTCGGTGATGTTGCCCCAGGTGGGCCAGGGCGCGTTGGCGGTGGAGTGCCGCGCCGACGACGACGCGACGCTCGAGCTCGTGTCGGCCATCAACGATCCGGGCGTCGCGCGCGCGGTCACCGCCGAGCGCGCGTTCCTCGACGGGCTGAGCGGCGGCTGCGATCTGCCGTGCGGCGCGCTGGCCACCGCCGACGGCGACCACCTGGTGCTCCAGGGTGTGCTCGCGTCGCTCGACGGCGCCACGGTGCTGCGCGGCACCGAGCGCGGCACCGAGC
>DASUMF010000340.1:0-4621 GCA_036277835.1 Acidimicrobiia bacterium | reverse complement strand
CCTCGTGGTCGCACCCATCGACCTCGACGCGCTGAAGGCGAGCAAGCGCTTCACCGTGGTCGACGGCCCTGACCTGCGCTGGGGCGCGCAGGGCGTGGCCACCTCGCTCTACGTGCGCGATCCCGACGGCAACACGGTGGAGCTGCGCCACTACTGACGCGCAGGACGGCGCGTCAGCGCTTCCGCGCCAGTACCACGCCGAGGTACGCGTACTCCGCGCCGGCGCGTCGCCCGAGCACGCGCAGCATCTCGACCACTTCGGGGTCGTCGTCGACGAGCGCGCGCAGCGGGCCGTCGATCCCCGGCACACCGAGCGACGGGCGCAGCTCGATCCCACTCGTCTCGACCACGTCGAGCCCCGCGGCGCCGAGCATCGCGGTGATCTCGGCGATCGTGAACTCGGCGATGTGCTGGTGGTTGGTGCCGAACTCCGGGTAGCCGAGCTTGCGGCTGAACACGTAGTTCATGCTGTTGCGGTTGCTGAAGGTGAGCAGGAGCTCGCCGCCGTGCCGGAGCACGCGACTGCACTCCGCGAGCACTGCGCCCGCGTCGAGCACGTGCTCGATCGCGTCGACGAACGCCACCGCGTCGAACGACGCGTCGGCGAAGGACAGCGCGTGCGCGTCGGCTGCCGCGTAGGTGAAGTGGGTGACGGTGTCCGACGCGCGGTCGGCGTTGCGCGCGGCCTCCACCGCGCGCACCGCGAAGTCGGTGCGCACGATGGCGTCGTCGGGACCGGCATCGACGAACGGCCCCGCGGCGCATGCGATCTCGAGTACCGGTCGCCCCGTCCAGGTGGCGATCGTGTCGCGCAGGGCCACCCTGATCTCGTTGTGGTACGCGACGTCACGCCGGGTCGGGTACTTGTACCCGCCGTCGCCGAAGAAGTGCTCGTACGCGGCGCGCAGCTCGCCTGCGCTGAGCGTCGAGAAGTCGACGAGGACGGGCTCGGCGCCGATGGCGCGATCGGCCTCGGCGCCCATCGGCTGTGTCGGCTCGATGGCGAGCGTTCGCGCCACCGCCACCAGCTCGGCCACTCCCGGCGCGGTCCACGACAGCGCGGCGAGGTCGGTGCGACGCGTGAACGCGACCATCACCTCGTTGGCGACGACCGGGTGCATGGTCGCGAGCACGCCGTCGACGAACGGCCGCGGCAACGAGCGGAGCTCGGTGTGCAACAGCAGCACCCAGTCGTAGTCGGGCGGCACCGAGAGGTTGGCGCGCACGATCCGGTGGATGCGGTGCAGCCGCCACCACATGAGGTCGGGTGCGAGCACTCGCTCGCCCGGCTCGAGCGCGGCCTCGACGAAGTCGCCGACCTGCACCCACCGCCAGTCGTGCCACGGGAACGACATCGGCCCAGTCTGCCCGCCGCAGTCCTCAGCCGTGGTGGGCGCGCGCCTCCGCCAGACGGCGACGCACGCCGTACGCGGCCACGTCGGGCGCCGCCGCTTCTGCCGCGCGGAACGCCTCCGCCGCGCCGCCGTCGTCACCGAGCTGGAACTTGCAGAGCCCGAGCAGGTCCCACGCCCATTCGCCGAACACCCGCTTGTCGTACGAGCTGTACGTGTCGATGGGCGCGTCCTCGTCGTACGCGACGAGCAGCTCGAGTCGGGGGATCGCGTCGCGCGGTCGCCCGGTCGCGAACTCGTAGCGCGCCGCGGCGAGTTGCACGGTCGGCACCTCGGGGTACCGCGCCTCGGCCTCGGTGACCAGCGCGCCGAAGTCGCCGTCGAGCGACTCGTGGTACAGCAGGTGGAACAGCAACCCCACGTAGACGAGCCGGTCGTCGGGGTGGTCGGTGGTGCGCTGTCGCGCCACCTCGATGCCCCGGCGCCACGTCGTGATCGCGCGCTGCGAGTCGCCCGACGCTTCGTAGATGCGCGCGAGGTGGTCGTAGAGGTACGTGCGCCCGGGACTCGCATCGATCCCCGCGAGCAACAGCGGCTCGTCGCGGCGCCGCTTGCGGGTCTGGTCGCCTTCGTAGCCGAGGTGGTCGATGGTGAACTGGTCGAACGGGTCGACGCGGCGGGCGTCGCGCTCGGCGACGCGCGTGATCGAGGGCACGATCGACTCGTGCATCGCGGAGACGAAGCGGATCTCCGGGTCGTTGCGCCACAACCGGAACTCGCGGTACGGCGTCCAGCCCACGCGCGGCACGAAGAGCACGCGGAACGCGACCGTCTCGGTCGCGTCGCTCAACGCCCGACGGGTTGCCGCGTGGTCATCGTCCCGGACGCGCTCGTCGGCGTCGATGTAGAGGATCCACTCACCGTGCGCAAGGTCGAGCGACCGGTTGCGCGGGGCGGAGAAGTCATCCTGCCATTCGACGTGGTCGACGACCGCGCCGTGAGCCGTCGCGATGTCCGGGGTCCCGTCGATCGATCCGGTGTCGACCACCACGATCTCGTCGACCAGGCCGTGCAGTGACGTCAGGCAACCGTCGAGGAACTCGGCTTCGTCGCGGACGATGAGCGAAGCGGTGAGCAGCATCGCGACAGGGCACGATCGGCGCAGCGGGCGCCGATGCGCGCCGATCAGCGCGGGATCGTGGTGTTGGTGTTCGAGATCACCGTGGTCGTGGTCGACGGCGGCGCGGTGGTGGTTGTCGGCGAGGTCGCGTTGCTCGGCGACACCTGGCTGCTCACGCTGGGTGTCTGCGCGTAGACGGCCTTGATGCCGGTCATCGTGAACGACGACACGACCGGAGCCGCGAATGCCGTGGTGATCGCCATCTTCTTGAGGAACGATCGGCGATCGCCGTCGACACCATCGAGGGCGGCTTCGAAGTCCTGGCTCACGGGGGCTCCTCTCCGAGCAGTCGGTGGTTCACGGGGGGCACCGACCGGCGCACATTACCGGAGAACGGCGCGCAGCGCACTCACCGTCGCCGCAGGGTCACCGCCGGTGACTCGGTGGCCGCGGGCGCGGCTCAGCGCGCCTACCAGGGTGCGCACGAGACCGGCCTTGCCCTCCGTGAGCGGGAAGGACTGCTGCACGAGCTCCTCGAGCAGTTCCGCGCCGCCGACCGCTTCGATCGACGGCACGCGCCCGCTGCCGCGTTCGAGCAGCACCACGTGGGCGACCGGCGCCTCGGTCAGCACCCACGGTGAACGTGCCCTGCGGGGGTCGACGACGCGCACGTCCTCCACCGTGGGCAGCGGGGCGAGGGCGCGCAGCTCGGGCACGAAGACGTCGGTACCCGCCTTCACGTGGAACGCCCGTGGCACCGCGAGGCTCGTGCCGTCGGCGCGCACGAGCACGCTCTCGTCGCCCTGTACGTCGGCGCCGTCGTAGAGGAGGCGCAACGCGAGGGTGGTCTTGCCGACGCCGGCCCGACCCACGAGGACCACGCGATGGCCGTCGAGATCCACGGTCGAGCCGTGCACCCGCGACCAGCCCCGGCGTGAGGCGAGCTCGAACGCACGCCGGTGCATGCGCACGTAGACCGCCTCGGCGGCCGCGGCCGCGTCCGCGACACGCGCCAGCTCGTCGCCCTCCTCGGTGACGAGCCACTCGTCGCCGTCGCCCCCGCCGGGATCGTGCATCGCCGTGTAGTGCATCGCCGCGAGCGGCGGCATCGGGTGCTCGGCCTGGGGCAGCAGGGGGAGCAGCGCGTCGAGCACGTCGGCGTCGGCATCGACCCGCACCGTGTGCCAGAGCAGGCGCAACTCGACCGGCGCGGGCCGCGCTATCGCAGGACTCCCTCGGCGCGCAGCTGGGTCACGCACTCGCGCACGTCGTCGAGCGGAGGGGCATCGAGCTCCCACGCCGCCTGCACGAGCTCGGCGAGGTCGTCGACGGTGCGGGTGCCGTCGGCGAGCGACAACACGACCGCCGCGGTCGGGTTGAGGTAGTGCACGCGGTCGGTGTCGGCGTGGTACACCACGAGGCCGTCGTCGACCTCGTGCACGTCGAGTCCGTCCACCGGTTCGGGCCGTTCTTCGCTCACCGCGCGCTTCCTTCATCCGGCATTCGGCCGTCGGGCGCTCCGCCCTCGGGCGCTCCGTCACCGAGCACCACGCGTCGCACGATCGGGGCGACGACGCGGGGAGCGTAGTGCTCGTCGAGCGTCGCGGCCGCGGCCGTCACGAGCGCGTCCGCGAGCCCCGGGTCGGCGAGCACGCGCTCGACCGCGCGCGCGAGCTCGGGTGGCGTGTGGGCCAGGAGCACGTCGACGCCGTCGGTCACCGCGAGACCCGCGACCGCGGCCGGCGTCGCGACGACTGGCCGGCGGTGCGCGAACGCTTCGAGCACCTTGATGCGGGTGCCGGCGCCGTCGACGAGCGGCACCACCACCACGTCGGCGGCCGCGTACTCGGGTGCGAGGTCGGGCACGAAGCCGCGCACCCTCACGCCAGGATTCCCGTCGAGGGACTGCACCGCGGGGCTCGGCGCGCCCACGAGCTCGAGCGTGGCCGGCGGTCGCGCCGCCCGTACCAGCGGGAGCACCTCGCGCGCCAGGATCGCCGCCGCCTCTTCGTTCGGCGCGTAGGTCAGGTTCCCGACGAACAGGAGACGGCCGGTGCCCGGTCGCGGTGCGAACGCGGTCGCCGCGGCCATCGTGTTCGGCACCACCACCGGCGTCGGGAGCTCGTGGCGGCTCGCGAACGCCGCCGCG
>DASUMF010000339.1:0-4093 GCA_036277835.1 Acidimicrobiia bacterium | reverse complement strand
CGGCGACGTCGCGGCGCCGTCGGGCGGATCGACGGTGACGACGCTCCCCGTGAAGCCCGACCACCTCCCGCCACCGACGGCACGCGTGTCGACACCCGCGCCAGTGGTGGAAGCGAACGAGGGCGTGTGGATGCCGGTGGGCCGTCAGGTGGCAGGGCTGCCGGCGGAGTACATCACGTTCGTGCGTCCCGACGCCGCGCACACGTCGTATTACACGGCGCTGATGTGGCTCGACACCAAGTTGCTGAAGGCGACGTACGTGCCCGGCTTGCAGGAGCCAGGCGGTGGACCGAACCCGTGGGGATCGCAGATCCCGCCCGAGGCGCGGGGCAGCCTCATCGCGGCGTTCAACTCCGGCTTCAAGATGGACTCCGCTCGCGGCGGCGTGTACTTCGGCGGCCAGGAGGTGCGCGGACTGGTGCCGGGCTCGGCGTCGATCGTCATCTTCAAGGACGGCAGCGCGAGCGTGGGCGTGTGGGGTCGCGACTTCGCGATGGGGCCGACGATCGAGTCGGTGCGACAGAACCTCGAGCTGCTCGTCGACAACGGGCAGCTCAACCCCGCGCTGCAGGAGAACGACACCACCGCGTTCGGCGCCACGCTGGGGAACAACGTGTACGTGTGGCGCTCGGGTGTCGGGGTGACGGCGACGGGTGCGCTCGTGTACGCGGGGGGGCCCGCGATGTCGGTGGTGTCGCTGGCGAAGACGCTCCAGAACGCCGGCGCGGTGCGGGCGATGGAGCTCGACATCAACACCGACTGGGTGAGTGCGTACACCTACGTGAACGAGAACGCGGCCGATCCGAACTCGCCCGTCATCGGCATCAAGCTCGGTGGCGACATGTCACGCGGCGGCGACCGCTACCTCCAGCCCGGTGAGCGCGACTTCTTCGCCTTCTTCGCCGAGCCCGAGTACACCCCTGCCAGCGCGTCGACCACCACCACGGCCCCGACGACGACCACCACCACCACCAAGAAGCGCTGACCCCGAGTTTCCAGGCCCTACCCCGTTTTGGCGTCGTCAACGCGTGATATCTACGCGTCAGCGACGCCAAAACCGGAGCGGAATAGGTCGTCGCGGATGGCTCGGATCGTGGCTGCGACATCCACACACCCTGCCTTGACGTCGGCGTTGGTGACCGGGACGTAGCTCCACCCCGCCCGTCGCAGCGCGTTCGTACGGGCGGCGTCTCTGTCGACTGCAGCAGTGCCGTGAAACTCGTAGCTCTCGTACTCGATTGCGATCTGCCATTGCGGGTACGCGGCATCAACCCGAGCCACGAACCGACCCTCGTGCCAGACCTCGCATTGCAGGATCGGCTCGGGCAATCCGAGGCGCGCGAGCATCCGCACCATGCGGCGCTCCGGGACGCTCTCGGCCGGCCGTCCCGGCGTTCGCGTCTCGAGGAGCTTCCGCATGACGCCGGTGCCGTTGCGTCCGCGACGTCCGACCCGGCGGAGGAGCGCTCGCAGCTCGTCGAGCGTCACGAGATTGCGGCGCAGTGCATCGTCGAGCGCGTACTCGACCTGCGCGGACGACAGCACGGCGCCGAGGTCGAGCAGCGTACGGGCAACCGTGGTGCACGGGATGCCGTCGACCTCCGTCGCGTCGACCGGGTCGAACGCCTTCGTCTCGTGGATGACGAGGTCGTCGTAGCGGGCTCGTCGCCAGCGCTTGCACGTGATCTCGATCGTGTCGGTGCATCCGCCCTTGAGCCCAAAGAGCGCGGCCGACGAGCGATGCGACGCACGACCCCGCGACCCGCCGGCCCAGGCGGCTGCCAGCACCTCGCCCCGCCAGTCGAGCGGCGCGCCCGCGAACCGGTACGCGAGGTCTCGCACGACGACGATCCGGCCGGCGACGAGTCGATTTCGATGCCACGACGGCGCAAGACCGACCTGTCGTACATCGGCGAGGGTGAAGATGCCGTGCTGGCGCACAGCACGTTCGGCGAGCTCCCGTTCGAGATCCTTCGACATGCCTCGACAAACGCCAAAGCACCGCGTTCGACACACCAACCCGTTTCGGCGTCGCCAGCGCGTAGATATCACGCGTTGGCGACGCCAAAACAGGGGGGTTAGCGGGGGTCGAGCTCCAGGCTGCAGCTGTTCATGCAGTAGCGCAGGCCGTTGGGGCCCGGGCCGTCGTCGAACACGTGGCCGAGGTGGCCGCCGCAGCGCTTGCAGACGACCTCGGTGCGCACCATCCCGTGACTCCGATCGGTGACGACCTCGACCGCGTCGGCGAGCATCGGCTCCGTGAAGCTCGGCCACCCGGTGCCGGACTCGAACTTGGTCGACGCGTCGAAGAGCTCGGCGCCGCACCCGGCGCAGCGGTACACGCCGTCGTCGTGACAATCCCAGTACTTGCCCGTGAAGGCGCGCTCGGTGCCCGCCTTGCGCAACACCTGGAACTGCTCGGGCGACAGCTCCTCGGCCCACTCCTGCTCGGTCTTCTCGATCTCTCTCGGCATGGTTCCTCCCATCGATCTCTTCGTCTGACGAGCGGGCCGTTCGTTACGTGATCGACGGCCCGAGATAGGCCCAGCACTCGATCTCGACACACGCGCCGGCCGGCAGCGCGGCGACCCCGATCGTGCTCCGCGCGGGGCGGTGCTCCCCGATCTCGGCCTCGTACAACGCGTTCACCGTCGCGAAGTTCCCGAGGTCGGTGAGGAAGATCCCGACCTTGGCCACGTCGGCCCACGTGGCGCCGACGTCGGCGAGCACGGCGCGCAGGTTGCCGAGGACTTGCCGGGCCTCCGCTTCCACCCCGCCCTCGACCAACACGCCCGTCGACGGATCCACGCCCACCTGCCCGGCGCACACGATCCAGTCGCCCGCGCGCACGGCGGGCGAGTACGGGCCCTTCACCGGCGGTGCGCTCGGGGTGTCGAGCGGCTCGACCGTCACAGGAGCCGCTTCCGGGCCGGCGCCGCGGGGACGGGCTCGTGCCAGTGGTCCTCGTCGTCGATGAGCGCGTCCTGGTCGGCCGGGCCCCACGTGTGCTTCTCGTAGGGGACGACCGGGTCGTGGTCGTCGAGCACGTGATCGAGCACCCGCCACGACGACTCGACGCCGTCCTCGCGGGCGAACAGCAGTTGCTCACCGAGCATGGCGTCGTCGAGCAGGCGCTCATAGGCGCTCTCGTGGTTGGGGTGATCGTCGCAGAGCAGCAGCTCGACGTCTTCACCGAAGAAGCCGTCACCCGGCGCCTTCGCCCGCGCTCCGAGCGCGATCACGATGCGCGGATCGAGCTGGAAGCGGACGTAGTTGTTGTCGTGTGGCATCGGCTCGAAGTCGGAGAACACGCGTTGCGGCGGACGGTGCAGCTCGACGCGCACCTCGGTGCACCCCACCGGCATCTCCTTGCCGGCACGCACGTAGAAGGGCACGCCCGACCACCGCCACGAGTCGATCCAGATGCGCAACGCGGCGAACGTCTCGACGTCGGAGTCGGGCGCGACCCCCGGCTCGTCGCGATACCCGACGTACTGGCCGCGTACGAGATCGCCGCGCTCCAACGTGCGCATCGACTTGAACACGTCTTCCTTGGCGTCGCGCAGCTCCTCGGCGTGCGGGCTCACCGGCGGCTCCATCGCGAGCAGCGCGAGCGTCTGGAAGAGGTGGTTCTGCACGACGTCGCGCAGCGCGCCCACCTCCTCGTAGAAGCGACCCCGGCCGTTGACACCGAAGTCCTCGGCCATCGTGATCTGCACCTGGCGCACGTAGTTGCGGTTCCAGATCGGCTCGAGGAACGAGTTCGCGAACCGGAAGTACACGATGTTCTGGATCGCGTCCTTGCCGAGGTAGTGGTCGATCCGGAAGATGCTCTGCTCGGGGAACACCGCGTGCAGGATGCGATTGAGCTCCTGGGCCGACGTGAGATCGCGTCCGAACGGCTTCTCGACGATCACGCGCCCGTTCTCCGCGCAGCCTGACCGGCCGAGCCCCTGGATCACGACGGGGAACATCGACGGTGGGATGGCGAGGTAGTGGATCGGACACGCCGCGTCGCCGAGCTCGGCGCGGATCTTCGTGTACGTCTCGTCGGCGCGGTAGTCGCCGTCGATGTCGCGCAGCAGCCCGGTGA
>DASUMF010000338.1:0-3754 GCA_036277835.1 Acidimicrobiia bacterium | reverse complement strand
GATCGGCAACCTCGACACCGACACCATCGTGTCGAACGCACTCGACGTGGGCGTCACCATCGCCGCCGCGCTGCTCGAGATCGCCACCGTGTTGATCTTCGCGTTCTACATGACCGCCGACGGCCCGCGCATGCGCCGGGTCATCTGCTCGCGCCTGCCGCAGCGACATCAAGCCGTGGTGCTCGACACGTGGGAGATCGCGATCGACAAGACCGGTGGCTACCTCTACTCGCGTGGCATCCAGGCTGCGATCTCGGCCGCGGCCACGTGGGCGTTCCTCGTCGCGCTCGGGGTGCCGTACGGGCTCGCGCTCGGCCTGTGGGTCGGCATCGTGTCGCAGTTCATCCCCACCGTCGGCACGTACATCGCGATGGTGTTGCCGGTGGTGGTCGCGCTGGCCGACGACCCGATCAAGGCGCTGTGGGTGCTCCTGTTCCTCGTGCTGTACCAGCAGTTCGAGAACTACGTGCTCGGGCCGCGCATCACCAAGCGCACGATGGAGATCCACCCTGCGCTCGCGATCGGCACCGTGTTCGCGGGTGGGCTGCTGCTCGGCGGGGTGGGCGCGGTGCTCGCGCTGCCGACCGCCGCGGTCGTGCAGGCGCTGTTGCAGGCCCACACCACCGAGCAGGAGGTGATCGACGCCCGCCTGCTCGAGGAACCGGCGAAGCGCACGGGTTGGATCGCCCGCCTCCGCGGGCGCGGGCGCGGGACGTCATCCGAGCAGGCGGACGCCGACGCCGACGCGCCGAGCTGACGCCCCGCGCCGAACTCACGCCCCCGACCGAGAACTGGCGTCAATTCGGCCGGATTATTGAGCTGATTTGACGCCAGTTCGCTGGTGGGGGGGTGCGTCGGTTCGTTTGGCGGTGCGGCGCAACTGGGGACAACGAGCGATGGCTGATCGTCGGTTCTCGCTCGCGTCGGCGCAACGCGCGGCATCGGAAGGCCGCACCGCGCTGTGGGTCGGTGACCTCCTCGCCAGCCCCGGCAGCGACAACGCCGTGCTCGCCGGTGTGCTCGCGCAACGGAAGCACACGTGGTGGGGACCCGTGCAGGTGCCCGTCGACGCGCTGGTGCGCCTCGCCGGACCGGAGGACGACGCGTTGGTCTCGATCGAGCCCGACGAGTGGGAGGACGACATCGGCGCGATGACCGACAGCCTCGAGGAGGGATGGGAGCCGCCGCCCGTGCTCGCGGAGTGGAAGGACGGCGAGCTGTACCTCCAGGACGGCAACCACCGGTACGAGGCACAGGTGCGCGAAGGCGCGGAGCAGGTGTGGGTGCTCGTGTACTCCGACGATCCCGAGCTGACCGATGCCGCGCAGATCAGCTCGGCGGTGGCTCGTCGACCGGAGGCGACTCGCGAGCGTTGATTTCGCGGTCGCGCGCGTCGTCGCGACGGTGTTGCCAGAACCAGTCGAGGAACGGCGCGTACTGCAATTCGAGCACGACCACCGCCATCGCGGCGAACGCAACCGCGACGATCATGCGGTCGACACCGCACAACACGCCAATGGAGACGGTCGCCCAACTCGACGCCGCGGTCGCGAAGCCGACCACGCCGCGCGCGGAGTCGTGGAAGATCATGCCGGCACCGATGAACCCCACGCCGGTGGCGATGCCGGCGATGACCCGGCCGTCGTTGCGGAAGCCCGCCGCGACCACAGAGAAGGCGGCCGCGCCCATCGCGAGGAGCGCGAACGTGCGCGGGCCGGCCGGGTTGCTGCGCCACAACCGCTCGAGCCCGATGAGGAAGCCGAGCCCGCCGGCGACGGCGATGCGAAGGATCGCCTCCCCGTCGCTCACCGCGAAGTTCACGTCGTCAGTATGGCCCGCGTGCGTGTCCGAGCTTCGTCTCGATGAAGGGAGCGGGCGTTAGCCTCCCGGGGGTGGAGCAGTCGTCGTTCGACCTCGACATGACACCGGCGCGGGAGCCCGCGTCGCCTGCCGCGCCGGAGGCGACGGCGGTCGAGCCCGATCCGACGCTGTCGGTCACCGAGCTCACCACCGGACTGCGCGACGCGGTGCGTCGGTCGTTCCCCGGTGACGTGTGGGTGCGCGGTGAGGTGCAGAACCTCAAGCGCTCGCAGAACGGGCACACCTACTTCTCGCTGGTCGAGAAGGCGGTGGGCGGACGCGGCGATCAGGTGAAGGCGAAGATCGACGTGGCGCTGTTCCGCGACGACCGGGGCCCCGTCGACCGTGCGATCAAGGCGGTGCCGGGAGCCGAGCTGGGCAACGACGTCGAGGTGCGCATCCGGGGTCGGGTCGAGGTGTACGCACCCCAAGGCCGGGTCCAGCTGCGGATGACCGCGATCGACCCGGTGTTCACCGTCGGCAGCATCGCCGCCAACCGGGAGCGGGTGCTGCGAACGCTGGCGGCCGAGGGGCTGCTCGAACGCAACAGTCGGCTGCCGATGCCATTGCTGCCGCTGCGGATCGGGTTGGTGACGAGCGCGAACAGCGCGGCCTACCACGACTTCGTCCAGGAGCTCACGGCGAGCGGGCTCGCGTTCCAGGTCGCGCCGATCGACGTGCGGGTGCAGGGCGCCAACGCCTCGGGGCGCATCGTGTACGGGCTGCGCCAGATGGCGATGCGCGACCTCGACGTGGTGGTGGTCGTACGCGGAGGTGGCTCGCGCGCCGACCTCGCACCGTTCGACACCGACACCGTCGCGCGCACCATCGCGGCGATGCCGGTGCCGGTGATCTGCGGTGTCGGCCACGAGGTCGACCGCAGCGTGGCTGACGAGGTCGCGCACACGATCTGCAAGACACCGACCGCGTGCGCGCAGGTGCTCGTCGCGCGGGTGCGGCGCTTCCAACAGCGGATCGACGGTGCGTCGCAGCGGGTGGTGACACGCGCGCGAGCGCGCACCGCAATGGCCAACCGCGAGCTCGACGAGGCGGCGCGCCACGTGCGACGCGGGGTGCCCGCGATGCTGGCGCGCGAGCGCGCGCTGGTGGAGCGTCGCCACGGGCGGATCGACGAGCTCGCGCGCTTGCGGTTGCGCGACGCGAGCCGTCGACTCGACGACTGCTCGCGGCGAGTGGGCGAGCTCGGGCGCGCGCGTTTGCGCGAGGCGTCGACGTCGCTCGACAACTCGGCCACGGTCGTGCGCACGCTCGACCCGGTGCGCGTGCTCGAGCGCGGCTACAGCATCACGCGCGACGAGGCCGGCCGGGTGGTACGCCGCGCCGCGGGCACCACGGTCGGCTCGGTGTTGCGCACGCAGCTGGCCGACGGCGTGGTCGTCAGCCGGGTGGAGGGGACTGCAGTGGACGACGATGGAGGCGACGACTGATGGCCGACACCGACGCGCTCGGGTACGCCGAGGCGATGGCCGAGCTCGAGGTGATCCTCGACGAGCTCGAGCGCGACGACCTCGACGTCGACGTGCTCGCCGACCGGGTGAAGCGGGCGAGCGAGCTCATCGCGCTGTGCCGCACGCGCATCTCGCGCGCGCAGTCGGACGTCGACCAGATCGTGGTGGACCTCGAGTCGTTCGCGCTCGCGGCGGGCGCGGGTGACGCGTCTGTCGGCGACGACGACGAGTGAGCCTGGCGCGATGAGCAGCGACGAGCCGGCACCTCCGGGGAGCGAGGTGCTGGAGACGGGGTGGCTGGCGACGACGCCGGTCGACGACAGCGTCATGCGGCGCTTCGTGGTGGGGTTCGCGGAGTGGGTGGAGTCGTGCGGGAACGCGGCCGGTGACCCGGTGTTGCGGACGCCCGACGTGGTGGCCGTCGA
>DASUMF010000337.1:0-4268 GCA_036277835.1 Acidimicrobiia bacterium | reverse complement strand
GACGAGGATGCCGGTCGTGAACGGCACCGCCGCCCGTCCGGCGGCTTCGAGCGTGGCCAGGCGGCGCTCGGGTGTCTTGTCGGGTGCGCCGTGGTGGGGCCCGCCGGGCTCGCCGAGGCGGTGCGCCAAGGTCTCGATCATCATCCCCTGGGACGGCGAGACCGCCCGCAGGCGTTCGAGGTCGGCCTGATCGAGCGCACCGGCGTTGG
The DNA here is from genome assembly GCA_036277835.1 of Acidimicrobiia bacterium. Taxonomy (GTDB): domain Bacteria; phylum Actinomycetota; class Acidimicrobiia; order IMCC26256; family DASPTH01; genus DASUMF01. Next base: position 4,059 of record DASUMF010000337.1, on the reverse strand, counting down.
CGTGGGGGAGCAGGCCGGTGTCGTCGAGGACGGCCTTGCACGCGGCCACGAGGTAGTCGACCGTCGACGAGTAGCCGTGCGCGTCGAGCCACTCCTGGGCCACCGGGTAGCGCGCCTCGGGTGCCTCGCCGAGGGTGAACAGGGCCTCGCGACAGCCCATCGCCGCGCCGCGCCGGGCGATGGCCAGCACCTCGTCGAGGGTGAGGTACGGCGCGTCGAGCCGGGCGGGTGGCTTGGCGAACGTGCAGTAGCCACACCGGTCGCGACACAGCATGGTGAGCGGGATGAACACCTTCGGCGAGAAGGTCATGTGTGCGCCGTGCGCCTCGTCGCGCAGGCGGCCCGCTTCGGCGACGAGGTCGGCGAGCGCGACGTCGATCAGCGCGTACGGGTCGTCGGCGGCGAGCGCGGCGAGCGATGAGGCAGGCACCCGACGCAGCCTAACGGCGATGATGGAACCCATGGATGAGGCGACGGTCGCTGCGTACGAGCGGGGCGCGACCGACTGGCGCGACCGTCGACCAGCGAAGTTCCTCGATCGCGCCGCGCAGCTCGCGGCACTCGTGCCCGACGGCGGACTCACCGCCGATCTCGGATGTGGCACCGGCGGGCACCTCCCGCACCTCCCGAGGCCGGTCCTCGCGCTCGACGCCTCCGGCGCGATGCTCGAGCTCGCGCGCGAGGCCGCGCCCGACGCGTTGCTCGTGCTGGCCGACCTCGAGCACCTGCCCGTCCGCCGGGGCGCCCTCGACGCCACCTGGGCGCGTGCGAGCTACCTGCACGTCGCACGCGAACGCCTCCCGTGGGCGCTCATGGAGCTCCACCGCGCCACGGCCGTCGGCGGGTTCGCGCACCTGTCGATGGAGCCCGGCACCGAAGACGGTCCGTCGCCCGGCGACGCCTTCCCCGGACGGTTCTTCGCCCGGTGGGAGCCCGAGCCGTTGCGCGACGTGCTCGTGGGCGCCGGGTTCGAGGTGGTCTCGCTCGAGATCGACCCCACCGACGACAGCTGGCTGCACGCGCTCGTGCGGCGGGCCCGCACGTTGCCCGACACCGTGGGCCCGGGCATGCGGCTGCTCGTGTGCGGTCTGAACCCAAGTGTGTACTCGGCCGACGCCGGCGCCGGCTTCGCGCGGCCGGGAAACCGGTTCTGGCCCGCCGCACTCGATGCTGGCATCGTGTCCGTCGCGCGCGACCCGCGCCATGCGCTGGTGCACCACGGCGTCGGCATGACCGATCTGGTCAAGCGGGCGACGCCACGCGCCGACGAGCTGACCCGCGACGAGTACCGCGCGGGCGCGGCGCGGGTCGAGCGGCTCGTGCAATGGCTGCGCCCCGCCGCGATCTGCTTCGTCGGCCTCGGCGGCTACCGCGTTGCCGTCGACAAGCGCGCAACGGCCGGTGTGCAACCCGAGCCGTTCGGCGGCGTCCCCGCGTACGTGATGCCGAACACGAGCGGCGTCAACGCCCACGCGCGCCCGGCCGACCTGGCCGAGCACCTCCGTGCCGCCGCACGCCTCGCCGACGCTTCGCAGACTGGCGATTCATTGCCCCGTGGGCGCGCACAGTGCGCGCTGGAGGGGCAATGAATCGCGATCGGGTCGGTGGGCCGCCCGATCGAGTCAGCTGCCGACTTCGGCCCGGCGCTTCTCGATGGTGGTGAACGCGTCGCGGAAGGAGTTGGCGAACGACTCCACGCCTTCGCGCTCGAGCGTGGCGGTGACGTCGTCGATGTCGACGCCGGCCGCGGCGAGGTCGGCCATCACCTGGTGCGCCTCGTCGACGCCTTCGGCGACGGTGTCGGCCCGCTGGTCGCCCTCGCCGCGCTGGAGCGCCTCGATCGACGCCGGCGCGAGCGTGTTCACGGTGTCGGGGCCGATGAGCTCGTCGACGTAGAGCGTCGAGGGGTAGGCCGGGTTCTTGGTGGAGGTCGACGCCCAGAGCGGACGTTGCAGGCGCGCGCCCGCAGCAGCGAGCGCGTCCCAGCGCGGCCCGGAGAAGCGGTTGCGGAAGAGCTCGTAGGCGAGCTTCGCGTTGGCGACGGCCGCCTTGCCGCGCAGCGGGGAGCCGTCGGGCAGGCGCGGATCGGTCTCGGTGTCGACCCGGCTCACGAAGAACGACGCCACCGACGAGATCTTCGAGAGGTCGCCGCCGGTCTCGGCCAGCCGCTCCAAACCCTTGAGGTACGCCTCGATCACGAGCTCGTGGCGCGCGATCGAGAAGATGAGCGTGACGTTCACGTTGATGCCCGAGGCGATCGTCTCCTCGATCGCCGGAATGCCCTCGAGCGTGCCGGGGATCTTGATCATGAGGTTCGGGCGGTCGACCCGGCCGAACAACGAGCGCGCCGCCTCGATGGTGCCCGCAGTGTCGTGCGCGAGCTCCGGCGACACCTCGAGCGACACGAAGCCGTCGCCGCCACCCAACGCGTCGTGCACCGGACGCAGCAGATCGGCCGCGGCCTTGATGTCGTCGACGACCACGCCCCAATAGGTGTCCTCGATCGACAGCCCCGCCTGGGCCGCCGCCGCGAGCGCGTCGTCGTAGCCCTCGCCCGCGTCGATCGCCTTGTCGAGGATGGTCGGGTTCGACGTGACGCCACGGATGCCGTCGTCGGTGATGAGCGACTGCAGGCCGCCTCCCGACAGCAAGGGCCGGGCCAGGTTGTCGTACCACGGGCTCTGCCCGAAGTCGTTGAGCTTGGCGATGGCGCTGGTCATGGACGCGCTCCCTGGTCGAGCAGCGCACGGGCGCGCGCCGCGACGTTGTCGGACGTGAAGCCGAACTCGGTGAGGACGGTGCCGCCCGGCGCGGATGCGCCGAAGTGGTCGATGGCGACGACGTCGTCGGCGTAGCGATCCCACCCGAAGCTCGCACCCGCTTCCACTGCGAGCGTCGGCACGCCCTTCGGCAGGACCGACGCCTGGTAGTCGGACGGCTGGGCGTCGAAGAGCTCCCAGCACGGGAACGACACCACCCGCACGGAGCGTCCTTCGGCGGCGAGCACCTCGGCCGCGTTCACGCACAGCGACACCTCGGAACCCGTCCCGACGAGCACGATCTCCGGTCGGTCGCCTGCTTCGTCGACGAGCACGTACGCGCCACGCGCCAACCCGACCGCGCCTCGTTCCGCGGTGCCGACGAGCACCGGCGAGTTCTGGCGGGCGAGCACGATCGCGGACGGTCCGTCGGTGTCGATGTGCAGCCGCCACGCGAGGGCGGTCTCGTTGGCGTCGGCCGGGCGCACCACCCGCAGGTTCGGCATCGCGCGCAACGACGCGAGGTGCTCGATCGGTTGGTGGGTCGGGCCGTCCTCGCCGACGCCGACGGAGTCGTGGGTCCACACGAACGCCGTCTTGTACTGCGACAGCGCCGCGAGCCGGACCGCCGGTCGCATGTAGTCGCTGAACACGAAGAACGTGCCCCCCGCAGGGAGCACACCGCTCACCGACATGCCGTTCATGATCGAGCCCATGCCGTGCTCGCGCACACCGAAGTGGAGCTGTCGGCCGCCGAACTGGTGCGTGCCGATCACCTCGCCTTCGTCGAGCAGCGTGCCGGTGTTCTCGCTCAGGTCGGCACCGCCCGCGAGCAGTCCCGGCACCACGTCGGCGATCGCGCTCAGCACCTTCCCCGACGCGCGCCGCGTCGCCACCGACTCGCCCGGCTCCCACGTGGGCAGCTTGGCCTCCCAGCCCGGCAGACCTCGTTGCGCGAGGCACGCCTCGTACTCCGCGAAGAGCGACGCCTCGCGCTCGCGGTAGGCCCCGACCCGTCGCTCCCATTCGGCACGCGCGGCCGCGCCGCGCGTGCCGGCGTCGCGGTAGTAGGCGAGCACGTCGTCGGGAACCCAGAAGTCGTCGGGGGGAAGTCCGAGGATCGCCTTCGTGGCCGCCACCTCGTCGGCACCGAGCGCGTTGCCGTGGGCGAACGCGGTGTCGGTGTACTTGGGCGAGGGGTAGCCGATGTGGCTGCGCAGGATCACGATGCTCGGGCGGTCGGCCTCGGCCATGCCGGCGCGGATCCCCGCCTCGATGCGGTCGACGTCGTTGGCGACCT
>DASUMF010000336.1:0-2688 GCA_036277835.1 Acidimicrobiia bacterium | reverse complement strand
GGGCCAGATCCTGATCGACGATGAAGCCGCGGACACCGACGCGCGGACCGACGTCCACGCCGGACCGTCCGAGCCGCGCCGCGGGCTGCGCGGTGCCGAACGCTGGGCGGTCGTGGCGTCGGCGCTCACGTCGATCGTGTTCATCGCCCGGTCCGCCTTCACGATCGACGGAAAGCTCACGTTCACGCTCTTCGACGACGCGATGATCTCGTTGACCTACGCCCGCAATTTCGCCCGGGGCGACGGACTCGTGTGGAACCAGGGCGGTGAACGGGTCGAGGGCTACACGAACTTCCTCTGGACGCTCTGGATGGCCGCGATCCACGCGGTCGGCATCCCGACCCAATTCACCTCGTTGGCCGTGATGGTCACGGGTGCGCTGCTCCTCGCGGGCACCGTCGTGCTCACCGCCCGCATCACGCGCCACGTCTCGCAACGCCCCGTCGCGGCCGGTGTGGCGGCGTGGATGGTCGCGCTCTCGCCACCGTTGATCTACTGGACCCTCCGCGGGATGGAGGTCGGGCTCCTCGCCGCGTTGCTGGCCGGCGCGGTTCTCCTGGTGGTGCAGCTCCCCCAAGGCGCGTCACGAGCCCGCCTGTTCGGGCTCGCCGCGCTCCTCGTTGCCGGAGTGCTCACCCGCACCGACTTCGCGATCCTCGCACTGGTACTCGCCGCGTTCGCGACCGCATGGTGCCGACCGACGGATCGCCGCCGTGTCGTGGTCGCCACGTTCGGGGCCGCAGGGGCGACCCTCGTGGCGCACACCGCGTTCCGGATCGCCTACTACGGCGCGGCCGTGCCCAACACGTACACCCTCAAGCTCGGCGGCATCCCGATGGTCGACCGCCTCGACCGCGGCTTCACGGTGCTCGGCGACGTCGTCGGCATCGAGCTGCTGCTGCCCCTTCTCGTCGTGGCGTTGGGGTTCCTGCTCGACCGTCGTGCACCGACGGCGGTCGAGCAGCTCGCAGGCACGCTCCTGCTCGCGTCGTTCGCATACGTGGCGTACACAGGCGGTGACGCGTGGGAGTGGATGACGATGCCGAATCGCTACATCGCTCCCGTCCTGCCCGAGCTGGCCGTGCTCGTGGGGCTCGCGACCGTCAAGATCGCCCATGCCCGCCGACCCGCCGGCAGTACGCAACTCGCGGTGGCCCTCGTCGCACTCCTGCTGTTGCTGCTCGCGGTGGTGGCCCCCTCCGACGACCACGGTCGCCAACTCGCGAGCGGCAAGTTCCTCCTCGGCGCGGCGGTCGCCGCGCTGATCGGACTCGTGGCGCTCGGCATCGTCCTGTTCGCGAGCTCGAGCTCGCGTCCGCTCCGCGCCGGCGTCCTCGGTGGCATCGTCGTGCTGGCGTTGTTCGCGATGCCCGCCTACCAGTGGTGGCGCATCAACGCCTCATACCTCGACGGTGACCAGCGCAACGCCAGGGTCGGCACCCAGATCGCGGAGACAACGAGCCCCCACACGCAGATCGCCGTCGTCTCGGCGGGAGGCATCGTGTACTTCGCGGACCGTCCGGCGGTGGATCTCCTCGGCAAGAGCGACGTCACCGTCGCCAACTCCGCGCCCCATCTCGCGAACTTCGTACCCGGGCACGTGAAGTGGGACTACGCGTGGTCGCTCGGGAAGCTCCAGCCAGACCTCGTGATGGGCACCTACGGCGACCCGGAGGCGGCGGAGGCCGACCTGCGCCGCTACGGCTACGAGCGGGTGCTCCGCAGTGTGTACGTGCGGTCGTCGTCGCATGACGTCGACGTGGCGGCGCTGCGCCGAGCGCTCGAGCAGTCACCTGCGGATATCACGCCGGCGACCAGTCGCTGAACCGTCACCCCACCGCGCGCTGCTCGCGCTTCAGCTCGTTGATCTCGTCGCGGAGACGGGCGGCCTCCTCGAAGCGCAGCTCGGTGGCGGCGTCGTGCATCTCGTCCTGCAACGACTGGATGAGACGACCGAGGTCGTCGGGCGCGACGTCGGCGAGGTCGAACACCACCGACCGCTGCTGCGATCGTCCGCCCCTCCCCCGCCGCCCGCGCCCTGACTGCGGTGCATCGCCGTCGGAGCCGCGCAGCATCTGCAGGATGTCGGTGACCTTCTTGCGGACCGTCTGCGGATCGATGCCGTGCTCGGCGTTGTACTCGAGCTGCTTCTTGCGCCGACGGGTGGTCTCGGAGATGGCCTTGCGCATCGAGTCGGTCATCTGGTCCGCGTACATCACGACCTGACCGTCGACGTTGCGGGCGGCACGCCCGATCATCTGGATCAACGACGTCTCCGAGCGGAGGAAGCCCTCCTTGTCGGCGTCGAGGATCGCCACCAGCGACACCTCGGGGAGGTCGAGACCTTCCCGGAGCAGGTTGATCCCGACGAGCACGTCGAATTCGCCGAGGCGCAACGACCGCAGGATCTCGACCCGCTCGAGCGTGTCGACCTCGCTGTGCAGGTAGCGGACCCGGATGCCGAGCTCGAGCAGGTAGTCGGTGAAATCCTCGGCCATCTTCTTCGTGAGCGTCGTGACGAGCACGCGCTGGTCGGCGTCGGCACGACCCTTGATCTCTGCGACGAGGTCGTCGATCTGGCCGCGCGTCGGACGCACGAGCACCTCGGGGTCGATGAGGCCGGTGGGCCGCACGATCTGCTCGACCACCTGGCTCGACTGCTCGATCTCGTAGGGGCTCGGCGTGGCC
>DASUMF010000335.1:0-11096 GCA_036277835.1 Acidimicrobiia bacterium | reverse complement strand
GCGATCTACTACCCGTGGCAGGCGCTCGAGCCGATCCGCTGGTTGCAGATCCTCGTGCTCGCGAACCCGCTCGTCTACATGTGCGAGGGGTTCCGCGCCGCGCTCACCCCGGTCGACCACATGAGCCTCTGGGTGGTGTATCCCGCGCTGCTCGCGTTCTCCGCGCTCTTCACCTGGCTCGGCATCAACGGCTTCAAACGCCGCGTGCTCGCATAGCGAGCCGTCCGCCTCAGCGCTGCACCGCGTGGTGTGACGCCCGGCACACGGCGCCAACACACGCTCGGCGTCGGGGTGGTTCGGTGCGCTGGTGGGTAGTGTTGGAGGTGTGTCAGCACGGACACAAGTCACCTTCTGGGGGGTTCGCGGATCAACTCCGTGTGACGGCCACCAGTACGACCGCTACGGCGGCAACACGTCATGCGTGGAAATAGCGTCTGACGGTCACGACCCCGTCATCCTCGACCTCGGCACCGGCCTGCGCAGCTACGGCGACCAGCTCGCCGAGGAACAGCGCCTCGACGGCTACCGCGCGAGCGTCCTGCTCACCCATCTCCACTGGGACCACATCCAGGGCCTCCCTTTCTTCCACCCGCTCTCGGCCGGCGGTGGGACGGTCACCGTCTTCGGGCCCGAGCAGGCCGACGGCCCGCTCGCGGAGGTGTTCCGCGGCGTGATGTCGCCGCCGTACTTCCCGATCACGCCCGAGCAGCTCAACGGCGACGTCGCGTTCGAGGCCGTCGGCAACGACGACTTCGCGTCCAACGGCGCCAAGGTGAAGGCGCGCTGGGTGCGCCACACCGACCCGACGCTCGGCTTCCGTGTCGAGATCGAGGGCTTCTCGGTCGCGTACCTCTCCGACCACGGTCCCGGCACCGTGCCCGACGACCCCGACCTCTACGTGCCCGACTCGGTGCTCGAGCTCTGCGACGGCGCCGATCTCGTGATCCACGACGCGCAACACACCGACGTGGAGTACGAGCACAAGCGCCACTGGGGTCACTGCACCGTCGACTACGCGATCCACGTCGCCCGCGAGGCCGGTGCGCGCGAGCTCGCGCTGTTCCACCACTGCCCGTCACACGGCGACGACAAGATGGACACCATCCTGCGCGACGCCCGCGACAACGTCGCACGCCTCGGCGGCCCGGAGATCTTCGCCGCGGCCGACGGTCTCACCGTCGAGCTGGGTCACCTCACCAGCAACGATGGCTGACCCGCCGCGCGGCGAGGTGCTCGTCACCCCCGACGACCGGCGCTTTCGCGACGTGCTCGGGCACTTCGCCACCGGTGTCACCATCATCACCGCCATCGACGACGGCGAGCCCGTCGGCATCTCCGCCAACGCGTTCACGTCGCTCTCGCTCGACCCGCCGCTCGTGTTGTTCTGCGTCGCGCACTCCTCGTCGACGTGGCCACGGATCCAGCACGCGGGGAAGTTCGCGATCAACATCCTCGGTGAGCACCACGAGAGCCTCTCGCAGCTCTTCGCCACCAAGGGCGCCGATCGCTTCACGTCCACGCCCTGGCGCACCGGCGTGTCGGGGTCACCGGTGCTCGACGAAGCGATCGCGTACGTCGACTGCGAGCTCGAAGCCCAGTACCCGGGAGGCGACCACCTCATCGTCGTCGGTCGCGTCATCGACCTCGACGTTCGCGACGGCGGGCGTCCATTGCTCTTCTACAAGGGCTCGTACGGGCGCATCCAGACCGACTCGTGACCGCCGACGACGTCGCGCTCGCGGCGCGTGTCGTCGTCGCGCTGATCCTGGTGTTTTCGGGAGCGGGCAAGCTCGTCGCGGTGGCACGCCTCGCGCCCACCTTCCGAGGCCACGGCGCGCTCTACGCGACCGTTGCGATCGCGACCGCGGTCTCGTTGCCCGTCGCGGAGCTCGTGCTGGCAGCGCTGCTGTTGTTCGTCGACGCGGCGTGGCCCGCGTACCTCGCGGTGGTGGCCTTCGTGATCTTCACCGTCGTGCTCGTACGGCGCATGATTCGTGACGACCGGCGTCCGTGCAACTGCTTCGGTGCCGCGACCAAGCGACGGAACCTCTCCATCGGTTCGCTGGTGCGCAACTCGTGGTTCCTCGTGCTCGCGGTGATCGGCACCGGAGCGGCCACCATGCAGGAGCCCTCCGCAGTGTGGGCGACAGCACTGGTGGCGGTCGCGTTCGGGGGCGTCTCGGCAGTGTTGATCGCCCGTACATGAGCGCTCGTCGATGAACCCCGTGCCGAGCCTCGCCGGACGGGTGGTCGTCACCGGCGACGACGACGTCGCGCGGGCCGTCGCCCGGGACGGCGCGACGGTCGTGGTGGTCGGGCGCGACGCCGACGCGCTCGGCGCGCTCGCGGCGGAGGTGGGTGAGCTCGGCGGTCGCGCCGTGGTGCTGGTCGGCGATCTCGCCGATCCGGTCACCGGCGACACGACCCGCGCCGTCCTCGCCGAGCTCCTCCACGAGCTCTTCCCCGCTTGACCGCGAACTGGCGTCAGTTCACATGGATTATTCAGGTGAATTGACGCCAGTTGGCTGTGGGGGTGCCGGGTTGTCGGGAGTCGGCACGAAGATGACGGCGGGGTCGAGGCGGTGGGCAAAGCGGCGGAGGGTGCGCATGAGCGCGACGCCGGTCACGAGGATGAGGACGGCGTTCGTGAGTGCGGCAGCCGCGTCCCACGGGAGCGACGTCGCGACGTAGAACGCCCAGTACCGCTCGAGCGTCGCGCCCAGCCCGAGGGTGGGGTTCCAGTCGAGCGCACCACCCCGTGCGAACGGCCAGAACCAGAGGTTCATGATCGCGCCGTAGAGGAAGCCCCACACCCAGCCGTAGGCCGCGAGCACGACCACCTCCCACCACGGTCGGAGGTGCTCGGTCGCGCGCCCCACCCAACCGGCGCCCGCGCCCATCCAGCCGAGCGCGAGCATCTGGAACGGCAACCACGGCCCGATGCCGCCGGTGAGCACCGCCGACACGGCCATCGCGCACAGTCCGAGCAGCAATCCGAAGCGGGGGCCGAACGCGGCGCCGGCCAGCACCACGAGGAAGAAGATCCCGCTGCCTCCCCCGGGGAGGTCGATGAGCCGCAGCAACCCGGCGACGGCCGAGAGCATGCCGAGGATCGCGACCGTCGCGCCGTTCATCGTGCCTCGCCGTACCTCGAGCGCGACCGCCACCACGACGAGGGCACCCACGAGTGCGGCGACGAGTGGCGCGTCGCCGCTGTGCGCGCGGCTCGGGAGCGCGCTCGCCGGGAGGAAGAACGGGTAGAGGAACGCGGCCGCGCCGACGACCAGCACCAGCGCGTAGACCGCCACGGGACGGAACCGTTCGACGAGCGACGGTCGCGTCGCCACCGCGATCGCGCTCATCGTCGTGCCATGGTGGTCGCGACCTCTTCGACGGTGAGGTACGGGGGCAACACGCGCAGCACCTGAGGAGCGAACAGCGAGCCGGCAAGCACCTCGCGCGCGGGTCCCGCGGCGACGACCTCCCCGTCCCCCAGCACCACGGCCCGCGTCGCGCTGCGCGCCGCGAGCTCCACGTCGTGGGTGGCGAGCACGACCGCGCCGCCACCTTCGGCGTGCGCGCGCATGGCGTGCTCGAGCGCGGTGCGCGATGGCGCGTCCATCCCGCGTGTCGGCTCGTCGAGCAGCAGGACCGGCGCGCCGCCCACCGCGACCGCGCCGACGGCCACGCGCTGACGCTCACCACCCGAGAGGCTTCGGGGGTACCGGTCCGCGAGCGCGGTGATCCCGAGCGCGTCGAGCCAGTGGTCGACCGCGTCGGGGTCGGATCGACCGAGCAGGCGCAGGGTCTCCTCGAGCTCCCGGCGAACGGTCGGGGAGAACAGGAGCGTGTTCGGGTTCTGCGGCACGTACGCCACGCCAGTGCCCGCATCGACGGTGCCCTTCGCAACCGGCTGGAGACCGGCAAGCGCGCGCAGCAGCGTGGTCTTCCCGGCTCCGTTGCGCCCGAGCAGTGCGATCACATCACCCGCGTGCACCGTGAGCGACGTGTCGCGCACGACAGCGCGCCCACCGAGGTCGACGCGCACGTTGCTCGCCCGGGCCAGCACCTCGCCCGGAGCCGGGCGGGCGGCTGTGCCCGACGGCTCGGGGAACGGCAGGTCGACGGGCACGCGCGCGACCCACGCCCGCGCGTCCCGCACCGTCAACGGAGGTGGTGCCCATCCCAGGAGCTCGCCGAGCCGTGTCACGCTCGGCGCGCCCGCGTACGAGGCGAGGATCGTGCCCGGGAGCCCGGGCTCGCCCACGGTCGCGCCGTCGACGACCACCACGCGATCGGCGAGCGGCGCGGCGCGGTCGAGCCGGTGCTCGGCCAGCACGACGGTCGTGCCGAGGTCGGCATTGAGGCGCGTGAGCGCCGCGAGCACGTCGTCGGCACCTTGTGGATCGAGTTGCGACGTGGGCTCGTCGAGCACCAGCGCGGACGGCGACGCGGCCAATGCGCCCGCGATCGCACAGCGTTGACGCTCGCCGCCCGAGAGCGTCGCCGGATCGCGGTCGCGCAGGTGCGCGATCCCGAGCGCGTCGAGCGTCTCCTCGACCCGCCGGCGCATCGCGGCGGCGGAGAAGCCGAGGTTCTCGAGCACGAACGCCAGGTCGCGCTCGACGTGGTCGACGACGAACTGCGCCTCCGGGTCCTGCGCGACGAACCCGACGACGTCGGCCAGCTCACGCGGGTGGTGGGTGACGGTCGAGCGCCCGAACACGACGACCTCACCGGAGAAGCGGCCGCCGCTGGCGTGCGGGACCAGCCCGTTGGCGCCGCGCAACAACGTGCTCTTCCCAGAGCCCGACGCGCCGACCACCAGGAGCAGCTCGCCCGCCTCCACGCCGAGGGTGACGTCGTCGAGCGCCTGCTGCGGCGCGTCGGGATACGCGAACGACACCGCGTGGTACGAGATCGCGCTCACGACGCCGTCCCGCGGGGCAGCACGATCGGAGCGAGCAGGGGCAGGAGCGAGAGCGCGGGGCCGACGTGGAGCGCAGGCCACTGCAAGGTGCGCTCGGCGAACCACACCAGGCTGCCGTCGCCGCCGAGTGAGCACACCGCGAGGGCGATCGGCGCCGCGGACACGATCGCGGCCATCGTCCAGTCGAACGCGGTCATCCGGCGGGGGCGGTACCGGACGCGCGCGGTGCCCGACGAGGTGAGCAGCACCGCGCTCAGGAGCCCGACGGCGCCCGCGAGGCCCAACACCGCGGCGACACCGCGCCGATCACCGACCAGTGCGATGAACGCGCCGCCCAGTGACAGCAACGACACCACGCCGCACCAGCCGGCAGCGTGGTCACGACTGCCCGCACCTGCGCGCGCGAACCCTCGGGCGTCCATCGACTCGGCCAGCGTGACGGCGCGCTCCAGGCCGAGCTCGAGCACCGGGAGCACCTGACGCAGCAGCCGCCCGCGACGGACGACCCGTCCACCGGTGCGCGCGCGGTCGGACTCGCGCACGTCGGCGATCGCGTTGAGCGTCGACGGCACGAACGCGAGCGCGACGACGACCACCAGCCCTACCTCGTAGAACGCGCGTGGCGTGCTCTGGATGAGCTCCGAGTGCGAGACCACCGAGTTGAACGCGCCGAACGCAGCCATCACACCCACGATGGCGAAGCCCTCCACCAGCGACTGCAGGACGACGTGCAGCTCGATCGCGCCGCCCACGGTGAAGCCGCCGAGCAGCCGCGGCAACGTGAACTGCGGCACCGTGAACATCGTGTGTCCGATGCCGTGGGTGGTCAGCGCGGTGAGCGCGGTGCGCGCGACGGCGAAGAACACGCCGACGCCGACGAGGATCGGGAACGCCTTCGCGTAGGGGCCGGGCCGCGCGTGCAGCGACACCGCGAGACCTGCGATGCCGATGACCAGCGCGACGTACACGGGGCTCGGTGCCAGCTCGACGCACGCCGCCGCGGCGAGTGCCCAGACCAGCCACACGCCCGCGTGCCATCGACCGACCAGTCGCTCGTCGGGCGTCACCGGGACATCGGCCGTCGAGCGTCCGTCGTCGATCTCGGGGCTTCGCACCTCTTGCACAGAGCTCGTCACGTCGGTACTAGGGTGCTCCGTCGACAGCGGTCGCGCGCAACCCGGATGTTGCGTGCGCTCCCGGTTCCACCTGGGCGACAGCCCACGGACCGGGGGAGGGGAAGTCGGTGCGAGACCGACGCTGACCCGCAACTGTGAGCGGAGGCGGCATGCCGCACTCCGTGAGCCAGGCTACCTGCCACTGTCCGCCGGGCCACCGGTGCTCCCGTAGCGGAGCCGCCCTCGGGCGGCCGACAGAAGACCCTCGTGGACCAGGGGTCGGTGGAGGAACACCATGTCACGCATTCGTCGCGTGGTCGCGTCGTTCGGCGCGATCACCCTTGCCCTGCTCGCTCTCCCGTTCGCCGCGCACGCGGCCGTCGACCCCGCCGTGGTGCAAGGCGGCGTCGACTACCTCGCGACCACACAGATCGGCGGTACGGATCCCGCGACCGGCTCCGGCGCGTGGGACGGCTCGGTCGTGGGCGTGTTCAACACGTTCGACGCCGTGCTCGGCATCGCCGAGGCCGCGCAGACCGGGCCGACGTGGAGCACCACGGAGGCGTTCGATGCGGTCGACGACTTCGAGAACCCCGATGGCGTCGACCCGCTGCCCTACATGGACCTCGTCGGCCTCGACGCGACCACGCCGGGCCGCGCCGCCAAGATCATCACGCTGTGGGCGGCACCGCTCGGGCTCGATCCCACCGCGTTCGACCCCGACCCCGTCCACGGTGCCCCGGTCGACCTCGTCGACGTCGTCGGCGCGCCGATGCCGAACGGTGCGTACGCCGACGACCTCCACTACAGCGACACGCTGTACGCGATCCTCGCGACCTCCCTGGTCGGCGGCACGATCTCGCCGACGTCGGTGGCGTACATCCGCGACGGCCAGACGGTCGACGGCAGCTGGGCCTACAACCACGACGCCACCAACACGGCGGATGCCGACGTCGACACGACCAGTTTGTCGATCCAGGCGCTGATCGCGGCCGGAGTGTCCGCGACCGATGCTGCGGTGGTCAAGGGCCTCGCCTACATCGCGGGGCAGCAGGAGCCCAACGGGCAGTGGTTCTTCTTCGGCACACCGAGCTCGGAGACGACGTCGCGCGCGCTCCTCGCGGTCGCGGCGGCGGGCATCGACGTGAACTCTCGGTGCTGGCGCGACAGCGTTCTCCCGAGCGCGGTCGCGGATCCGTTCGTCGGTGGCGACGCCGCGCTCAGCTCCTTCGCGCAGCCTGACGGCTCGATCGCCGACCCGTCGTCGTTCTCACCCTCGTACTCGACCGCGCAGGCGCTCGAAGGGCTGCTCCGGAACTGGCTGCCGGTCGCGCTCGGCGCGGCGCAGAACTGCAACGTGCCCGTGCCGCCGGTCACGTCGACCGACCCTGACGTCATGACGGTGGCGACCCCGGTGGTCGTCACGCCCGCGTTCACCGGCTGATCACGATGCATTGCCTGCGACGGACGCTCGCGCTGCTCGCGCTGGTCAGCGCGAGCGTCGTCGCACTGCCGCTCGCGGCCATCCCGGCAACGGCCGCGCCGTCACGCGCCGTCGTCGTGGTCGACACCGGCAACGGTGTGCACCAGCAGGTGATCGAATTCTCGGGGAGCGTCAGCGGCATCCAGGCGTTGCAACTCGCGGGCGCGTCGCCCGAGACGATCCCGTACGGGAGCCTCGGTGAGGCGGTGTGCAGGCTCTACGGGTTCGGCGACGAACCCGTGCCGAGCCGATGTCCCGGTGGATGGACGTACTACCGCGCGGTCGGGGGCGCGGGTGCCTGGAGCACGTCGGGCCTCGGCGCGTCGAACACGACCGTGCACGACGGCGACGTCGAAGGATGGAAGTACGGCGGCGGCCGCCCCGGCGCGTCCGCCGCGTTCTGCGACTACGTCACGTGCGCCGCGCCGACGCCCGATCCCGCGCCGAGTGGGAGTGGCGATGGCCAGCCGTCGCCGGGAGGGTCGCCGTCGGTCGCGACGCCCGCACCCGCGGGGTCGTCGGGCAGCGCTGCGAGTGGCGGGAGCGCCGGGGCCGCGACTGGTGGGGGATCGGATCCGGCGTCGGGCGATGCGGTCGCAGTCGGTGGTGAGACCGCGACCACCAGCACCACGAAGCCGAGTGCGACCACGCGCACCACAGGCAACGACCGCGCACGACGCGAGACGGCCCTCGGCGCGTCGAAGAGCGGGAGCGGTGGGGGCAGCGGCTCACCGCTCGGCGTCGCGGTGGTGGCCGGTGTCCTGATCGTCGTCGTTGCCGTTGCACTGTTGGTGCGCCGCCGCCGCGCCGGCCCGCGGCCCGGCCCCGCGGCGTAGGCGCGCGCTCGGGTACCGTGCGCCGATGGCGACGCGCACCCGCTCCTTCGGCGCAGGCAAGCGCGAGAGCCACGACGCGAGCGACTTCTACGCCCGCTTCACGCCCCCGAAGATCTCGAAGGACGCGACCGTCAACCCCTGCTCGGCCGCCGACCAGCTGATCGTGGGTGACGCCCGTGCGATGGACGCGGTCGACGACAACTCGGTCGCGCTGGTCGTGACCTCGCCGCCCTACTTCGCCGGCAAGGAGTACGAGCTCGCGCTGGGTGAAGGTGGCATCCCGGTCGACTACCTCGAGTATCTCGGCATGCTGCGCGACGTGTTCGCCGAGTGCGTCCGCGTGCTCGAGCCGGGGGGGCGGATCGCGGTGAACGTCGCCAACCTCGGACGCAAGCCCTACCGATCCCTCGCCGGCGACGTGACCACCATCCTGCAGGACGAGCTCGCGCTGCTGCTGCGCGGCGAGGTCGTCTGGGTGAAGGCGAAGGGTGCATCCGGGTCGACGGCGTTCGGGTCCTACATGAAGCCTTCGAACCCGGTGCTGCGCGACGTGAGCGAGCGCGTCGTGATCGCGTCGAAGGGGCGCTTCGATCGCGCGATCCCCATGAAGGCACGCGCCGAGGCCGGGCTCCCGCACGAGCCGACGATCTCGAAGGAAGAGTTCTTCGCGTCGACGCTCGACGTGTGGGAGCTGCGCCCCGAGAGCGCGCGACGCGTGCAACATCCTGCGCCGTTCCCCGTGGCACTTCCCGAACGCTTCATCCAGCTCTACACCTACCGCGGCGACGTCGTGCTCGACCCGTTCCTCGGGTCGGGGAGCACCGCGGTCGCCGCGGCACGGACGGATCGGCGCTACGTGGGCTACGACACCGACCCCGCGTACGTCGAGATCGCGAAGCAGCGGGTGGCCCAGGAGGGCGGCGCGCCCACCGACTGAACCCCGCCGCGGGTTCGCTCGTACCATCGACACCACCTCGTATGCACGCGTTCGCGGTCAACGCCTCCAGCAACCTCTACCTCTTGACCGCGTTCGGCGGCGGGGTGATCTCCTTCCTGTCGCCGTGCGTGCTCCCGATCGTGCCCGGCTACTTGAGCCTGATCACCGGGCTCAGCGTCGGCGAACTGGTCGAGGGCAACCAGCGCCACTACCTCAAGCGGATCGCGATCAACACCGGCATGTTCGTGCTCGGCTTCACGATCGTGTTCGTGCTGCTCGGCCTCATCACCACCGCGGCCGGGAGCGCGCTGTTCCGCAACCAGGAGACCCTCACCAAGATCTCCGGTGGGCTCGTGCTGCTCATGGCCGCGTACCTCGCGGGGTCGCAGCTGCTCACGACGCCGCGCATGTACCAGGAGTTCCGCTTCCACCCGCATCTCGATCGCTTCGGGCCCGTCGCGGCGCCGGTCGCCGGCGCCGCGTTCGGCCTGGGGTGGACGCCCTGCATCGGGCCCGTGCTCGGCGCGGTGCTCCTCTTCGCCTCGGAAGGTCAGGACCTCGCGCGCTCCACCGCGTTGCTCGTCGCCTACTCGGCCGGGCTCGGCGTGTCGTTCCTCGCGGTCGGGCTCGCGATGGGGAAGCTCACCCGCGCGATGGACTGGTTCAAGCGCCACTCCCGCGCGATCACTTTCGTCTCCGCGGGGATCCTCGCGGTCTTCGGTTTCATCCTGCTCACCGACCAGCTGCCACAGGTGACCGGCCGCATGAGCGACGCCATGCGCACCCTCGGTCTCGGCTGGCTCATCGAGGTCGGCTGATCGCGTCGTACGCTCTGTGCCGTGGACACGACCGTGCTCGACGTCGACACCGCGCACGACCCGATCGTCGACCTCACGTCCGAGGTGCGGGCGTTCTGCGCCGGGCAGGGCGACGGCCTGTGCAACGTCTTCGCGCCGCACGCCACCGCCGGCGTCGCGATCATCGAGACCGGCGCACGCTCCGACGACGACCTCGTCGACGCGCTCGAGCGGCTGCTGCCCCGCGACGATCGCTACCGCCACGCCCACGGCTCACCCGGGCACGGCGCCGACCACGTGCTCCCGGCGATCGTCGCTCCGTCGGTGACCGTCCCGGTGCAGGCGGGCGAGCCGCTGCTCGGCATCTGGCAGAGCATCGTGCTCGTCGACCTCAACCGCGACAACCCGCGCCGTCACGTGCGCCTCAGCTTCGTGACGGGATGACCACCTTGCCATGACCGACCTCCCGTACCTCACCAGCCGCCTGCAGGGCTTCGGTACGACGATCTTCGCCGAGATGTCGGCCCTCGCGGTGGCGACCGGTGCCATCAACCTGGGTCAGGGCTTCCCCGACACCGACGGCCCGCCGGAGGTGCTCGACGCCGCGGTGGCGGCCATCCGCGCCGGCGACAACCAGTACCCGCCGGGCATCGGGATGCCCGAGCTGCGCGCCGCGATCGCCGCGCACCAACGGCATTGGTACGACCTCGACTACGACCCCGACACCGAGGTGCTCGTGACCACCGGCGCCACCGAAGCGATCGCGGCATCGCTGCTCGCGCTCTGCGAGCCGGGCGACGAGGTCGTCACCTTCGAGCCCTACTACGACTCGTACGCGGCGTGCATCGCGATGGCCGGCGCGCAGCGGCGCGTCGTGCAACTCCGCACTCCCGACTATTCGTTCGATCCCGCTGCGCTCGCAGCCGCGATCACGCCGCGCACACGCCTGCTGCTCCTCAACTCGCCGCACAACCCGACGGGCAAGGTGTTCTCGCACG
>DASUMF010000334.1:0-7664 GCA_036277835.1 Acidimicrobiia bacterium | reverse complement strand
CCCCGTCCAGCTGATCGCGCCGGGCTCGTCGACGTCGACGAACTCCGACTTGATGGTGTTGCGCCCCGACTTCCACTTGAACGTCGAACCCGAGGCGACCGGCCCGGTGAGCGCCGCCGTGCTCACGCCCGGGCTCCAGCTCGGCCAGTTGCCGATATCGGTGAGCACCTGCCAGACGCGCTCACGCGGCGCGTCGATCTGCACGGTCCCCTCGGCGTACGCCGGCGCCTCACGATCGACCTGCGCTCCGGTCATGTCGGGCACGTCAGCCGCTGCGCGCCATGCCGGCGCGCTCGCCGCGCGTGACGAACTTGAGCGCCATCTTGCGGCTCGCTTCGTCGATCATCTCGTCGCCGAACATCACCGCACCACGACGGTCGCCCTCGGTCGCCTGCTCGTACGCGGCGAGGATGTCGTGCGCGTGGTCGAACTGCTCCTGCGTCGGCGTGAAGACCTCGTTGATCACCGCGACCTGGTCGGGGTGCAACGCCCACTTCCCGTCGTAGCCGAGGATGCGCGTGCGCATCGCGTAGTCGCGCAACGCGTCGAGCTCCCGGATCTTGAGGAATGGGCCGTCGATCACCTGCAGTCCGTTGGCGCGCCCCGCCATGAGGATCTTCGCGAACACGTAGTGGAAGTGGTCACCGGGGTACTCGTCGATCTGCACCCCACCCGTGAGCACCGGCATCTCGGTCGACGCCGCGAAGTCGGCAGGTCCGAACACGATCGTCTCCATGCGCGGTGACGCGGCGCAGATCTCCTCGACGTTGATCAGGCCGCGGGCGGTCTCGATCTGCGCCTCGATCCCCACGCTGCTCTCACGCCCCGTCGACGCCTCGATCTGCGTGAGCAACAGGTCGAGCGCCTGCACCTCACCGGCGGACTGCACCTTCGGCAGCATCACCTCGTCGAGGCGCTCCGACGAGTTCTCCACGACGTGGATCACGTCGCGGTAGGTCCACTTCGTGTCCCATGCGTTCACGCGCACGCAGAGGACGGTGTCGCCCCAGTCGAGACCGTTGATGGCCTTCACGACGTTGTCGCGGGCGGCGTCCTTCTCGAGCGGCGCGACGGAGTCCTCGAGGTCGAGGAACACCATGTCGGCCCCGAGCCCGGGCGCCTTGTTGAGCATCTTCTCGCTCGAACCGGGCACCGCGAGACAAGTACGGCGAGGCAGGTTTCGGGAACGCTCGGTCATCGCATCGAGGGTAACCCCGAGCGGACGCACGCGTAGCCTCCGACCATGCCGCAATCCGACACGCCGGAACTCACCGAGCTCGGCGACGGGGTGTACGCGTGGCTGCTCCCGGGCGGGTCGGGCACCGCGAACGCGGGCGTGGTCGTCGACGACGACGGCGTCACCGTGATCGACACGCTGATGGTGCGGTCGCAGTGGGAGCCCTTCGCCGCGGCCGTCGACGCGCTCGACCTCCCCGTGAAGCGCACGGTGCTCACGCACGCCCACATCGAGCACAGCGGCGGCACGAAGGCGTTCCCCAAGACCGCGGTGTACGGCTCGCCGCAGACGAGCACGGTCCTCGACCAGCCCATGCCCGTCGACGCGTACAAGGCGTTCATGCCCGGCTTCGACGAAGAGTTCGACGAGCTCGCCGAGCTCGGCACGCGCGGCGTCACGCACATCGTCACCGGCGCGGCGCAGCTCACCCCGCGCGTCGAGCTCCTGCCCGCCGACGGGCACACCGAGGGCGACCTGCTCGTGCTCGTCGCGGATGCCGACGTGCTCTTCGCGGGCGGCCTGTGCTTCTTCGGCGTCACGCCGCTCGCGTTCCAGGGGAACCCGGCAACGTGGGCCGACGTGCTCGACGCGGTGGTCGAGCTGGCGGACGTGATCGTGCCGGGACACGGTCCGGTCGGGGGCGAACCGGAGGTGCGCGACCTGCAGGCCTACCTGCGCGCGTGCGTTGCCGCGCGCGGCGACGTGCGCGCGATCCCGCGCGGGCCGTGGGACGGCTGGCTCGAACGCGGACGCGATGCCATCAACGTGGAGCGCGCCGACATGCTCGCTCGGGGCGACGACGAGCTGCCGCCGTCGATGCTCGCGGCGATGGGCCTCGCGTGACGCGTCGCGAGCGCACGCGGTTCAGGTGACGTTCGCGCGCAGGAACTCGAGTGTGCGCGTCCATGTCGTCTCGGAGTGCTCCTCGTGGAACACCTCCGGTCGATGGTGGTTCGTGAACGCGTGCTCCGTGCCGGGGTACACGAAGAACTCGTAGTCCTTGCCCGCCGCTGACAGCTGCTCCTCGAGGGCCGCTACCGCCGGCGGCCCCGCAAAGTCGTCGTTCTCGGCGTAGTGGCCCTGCACCTTGGCCTGGAGCCGCGTGTAGTCGGGCTGCGCCGCGGGCCACGGGATCACGCCGTAGTGCGGCACCACCGCGACCACCGCGTCGGGCCGCAGGGTGGCGAGCCACAGCGCGAGGCCGCCGCCCATGCAGTACCCGGTGACGCCGACGCCCGTGGACGTGACCGCGTCGTGCGCGACGAGGAAGTCGACTGCACCGGCCATGTCCTTCGCGGCTTGCTCGATGTTGAGCGCCATCATCAACTTCGCGGCTTCGTCGGGCTCGGTGGTGACCACACCGCGGTAGATGTCGGGCGCCAGCCCGACGAACCCTTCCGACGCGAAGCGATCGCACACCTCGCGGATCTGGTCGTTGATCCCCCACCACTCCTGCAACACGACGACACCGGGACCGCGTCCCGAGTCGGGGATCGCGAGGTAGCCCTGTCCCTCGGTGCCGTTGCTCGGAAAGGTGACGTCCACCGATCCCCCGATCACGAGTCGCCGTTTGGTCGCAGCGTAGGCTCACCGCCCATGGCGAAGAGCCCGGACCCCAACGTGAAGCTCACGAGCACGAAGGGCACGACCCGCACGCTCGACGACTGGTCGACCATGTTCCACCTCTGCCTGGTGGTGCTCCCGCCCCGCCCCGAAGCGGCGCGGTTCGTGCCCATCGCGCGGCGCATCTTCCAGGTGTTCGGCGACGCCGACTGCCGCACCGCGTACTGCGTCGTCGGCAACGAGTTCATCGCCAAGGGCGTGCTCGGCGAGGCTGAAGACGAGGCGTTGACGCTGTGCGACCCCGACGGCGAATTCGTCGGGAGTCTCGGCCTCACGCACCTACCTGCGTTCGTGCACCTGCGCCAGGACACGTCGCTCGCCGCCGTCGCCGAAGGGTGGGACCCGGCGGAGTGGCAGCGCGTCGCCAAGGAACTGGCGAAGGCGATGGACTGGTCGTACCCCGAGGTCGCCGGTCCCGGTGACCCGACACCGTTCGCGGGTTGGCCGGTGTGAGCGGATCCTCCCGCTGACCAGCAGAAACACAGGAGTGTCACCCTTCGACGTGACGAAGCGGCGTAACGTTCGCTAGCGTGCCTGCTGAGCCGCACGTCGTCAGACGTTCGGCTTCGTGTTTTCACCGATGCATATGACCCGACTCACGCGCCGACTCGTCCCCCTCGCCCTCGCCATTGCGGCGCTGACGGCGTTGGTCCTCCCGACGAGTGCGCCGGCAGCGCCGATCGACGACAAGCGCGCCCAAGCTGCCGAGCTCGAAGCGCAGATCAACGCGAACGCGCAGAAGCTCGGTGCGCTCAACGAGCAGATCAACGACGCGCAGCTCGAGCTCGACGCGGCGAACGAGACCATCGCCGCCGCCGACGCCGCGGTCGACGCGGCCCGGGCACGAACCGCGGAGCTCCGCCGCCAGGTCGCGGCACGAGCTGCATCGCTCTACACGCGCTCGGGCAGCGAAGGCGGCGTGGAGGAGCTCGACACCGCGAACGCCAACGAGCTCACGACGCGTCAGAAGTACACGTCGGTCGCGGCCGAGCACGATCGCCAGGCCGTGTACCAGTTGAAGCGCGCGCAAGAAGACCTCGCCGTGCGCAAGGCCGACGCGGAGCAGGCGCGCAGCGTCGCGCAGGCGAAGCAGGACCAGATCGAGGCGAACCGAGCCGAGCTCGCGGCGGGCGACGCGAAGCTGCAGACGCTGCGCAACGGCATCAACGCCGAGATCGCACAGCTCGTCGCGCAAGCCGAACAGGAACGTCTCGCGCGCGAGGCTGCGGCCGCGCAGCAGCGCCAGGCCGCGGCAGCTGCGGCCGCGCCGACCTCGAACGCGAGCACTGGCGGAAGCGGAAGCGGCAGCGGGAACAGCGCGACGCCACCCCCCTCGCCGAGCGCCGGCGTCGGTGCGGTGATGGCGTACGCGTACGCGCAGCTCGGCAAGCCGTACTGCTACGCGGGCGCCGGGCCCGACTGCTTCGACTGCTCCGGCCTCACGATGATGGCCTGGGCCCAGGCGGGTGTGGGCATGCCCCACGGCTCCAACGCCCAGCTGGCCATGTTCCCCCGGGTCTCGATGAGCGACCTCCAGGTGGGTGACCTCGTCTACTGGACCGACCACGTCGGCATCTACGTCGGTGGTGGCAGCGTGCTCCATGCCCCGCACACGGGCACCGTGGTGCAGATCACGGGCATCTGGAGCGGCGTCATCGGCGCCAACCGCCCCGGCTGAGCTACTTCTCCCCGATCTGGCGTCGTTCGACCACATCTAGTGTGGGCCCGTGACGCCGAATGGGAGTGAAACGGGTGCCGCCGTCCGGTTGACCGAGTTCTCGCACGGCGCGGGCTGCGCGTGCAAGCTGTCGCCCGCTGACCTCCGCACCGTGCTCGGCCTCGTGCGCGGGCTCGACCGCCCCGAGGACCCGGACCTGCTCGTCGGGCTCGACACGGCCGACGACGCGGCCGTGTACCGCCTGCGCGACGACCTCGCGATCGTCGTCACCACCGACTTCTTCACGCCGATCGTCGACGACCCGTACGACTGGGGTCGCATCGCCGCCACCAACGCGCTGTCCGACGTGTACGCGATGGGCGGCGCGCCGGTGCTCGCGCTCAACCTCGTCGCCTGGCCGCGTGAGACGTTGCCGTTCGAGCTGCTGGCCCGCGTGCTCGACGGCGGTGCCGACGTCGTGCGCGCCGCGGGCGCGATCGTCGGCGGTGGCCACTCGATCGACGACCCGGAGCCGAAGTTCGGGCTCGCGGTGGTCGGCACCGTCGATCCGCAGCGCGTGCTCGCGAACCGTGGGGCGCGCGTCGGCGACGCGCTCGTGCTCACGAAGCCGATCGGCCTCGGCGTGATCTCCACCGCGGTGAAGCGCGACGCTGCACCCTCGGCGCTCGTCGACGAAGCCATCCGCGTGATGACCACGCTCAACGCGGGTGCGCGCGACGCCGCGCTCGCGATGGGCGACGCGCTCCACGCCGCCACCGACGTGACCGGGTTCGGCCTCGTCGGGCACCTGCGCGAGATGCTCAACGCGTCCGACGTCGCGGCCGAGATCGATCTCGCGGCGGTGCCGGTGATCGACGGCGTGCGCGCGCTCGTGGCCGGCGGCATGGTCGCGGGCGGGACGCAGCGCAACCACGCGTTCGTGAGCGACACCGTCGACTGGAACGGGATCCCGGACGACGAGCAGTTCCTGCTCGCCGATGCGCAGACGTCAGGCGGCCTGTTGCTCGCGGTCGCGCCCGATCAGACCGACGCGCTGGTGCGCGAGCTCGGCGCGCGCGGCACGCTCGCCGCCGCGGTGGTCGGCCACGTCGTGGCCGGCTCCGCCGGCACCGTCGTCCAGATCACTCCGATCTGGCCCGGCGTGATCGGCGCTGTCCGCCCGTAAGACCATCACCCCGTTCGGGGCTACGGGATGACGAGCATGCCGAGCTCGGCTTCGAGCTGGGCGCGCGGCTTGGCCCCGAGCGAGGCCCGTTCGAGACGGCCGTTGCGGAAGAGCCCGATGAGCGGGATGCTCTGCACGTCGTACTCCTGCGCGAGCGACGGCTCGTCGTCGATGTTGACCTTCACGACCTTGTAGGCGCCCTCGCGCATCGTGGCGATCTGCTCGACGATCGGGCCGACCTGCCGGCAGGGCCCGCACCACGGCGCCCAGAAGTCGACGATCACCGGCAGCTCCGACTGCAGCACCTCGGCCTCCCACTGCGCGGTGGTCACCGACTTGACGGGGCCCTCCTTGGGCGGCTCCGGCAACGGCGCCGACGGCTGCTCGCCGGCACGGATGGCATCGAGCCAGGCCCGGGCCTGCTGCATGCTCTCGAGCGCGACCTCGTGCGCCATCGGGTACTCGGTGAACACGAGCGGCACGTCGTGGCCGGCCAACACCGCCGCCAGGTCGCGGGCCCGCTGCGCGGGGATCATGGGGTCGTTGGTGCCGTGCTGCAGCAGCACGGGGACGTTCGCCGCGGCCTCCCAGTCGACCTCGTCGTCGAGGGTCTCGGTCGGCACGAACGCGCTCATCGCGAGCACACCGGCTGGATGCGGACGATCCGAGCGCCGCAACCCGAGCATCAGCGCGAGCCCGCCACCCTGTGAGAACCCGGCGACGACCGCTTCCGAGCGCGCCATGCCGTGCTCCGCACACGTCGCGTCGAGCAGGTCGTCGAGCTCGGCGAGCGCGTCGAGCTGGCCCGCTCGGATCGTCGCGGGGTCGCCGGTCGACATGTCGAACCACGAGAAACCGGGCGGCGCGGCGTGCGGCGCACGCGGCAGCACCGTGACGAACTTGCCCTCCGGGTCGAGGTAGGGCAACAGACCGCCCAGGTCGCGCTCGTCGGCGCCGTACCCGTGCATGATGAGCAGCACCCGCTCGGCCGCACTGCCGTGCACCACGTTCGTCACCAAGGCCATCGGTCGATCCCTTCGATCGGTCAGAACAGATAGTTCATCGAGGCGAGGACACGTCGTCCCAGCTCGTCGTCGCCGTCGAGGACGACGTCGCCCCGCTCGAGGCACGCAGCGCCGCTGATCCGGCCGCTGCCGAGCCGCTCGAACGTGGCCGCGCTCATCGCGAGCCGGACAGTCGGCGCATCCACGCCGGGGTCACACCGACGTGCTCGCCCATCCACCACCTCGATGGCGACGTCGTCGGCGAGCGGTGCGGCGATCGAGAACACGACGGTGGAACCGTCCGGGGCACCCGCTTTCTTCCCGACCACGAACGGCATCGCACCGATCCCCATCTCGACGGCCTGCGCCGCGGCGCGCGTGTCGGTACCGCCCGGACGATCGAGCGCACGTCGCATGTCCTGCTCGTGCGCGTAGGAGTCGAAGATGCGGAACGGCAGGAGCGTGCGCACCGTGCCCGGCCCCTGCGGGGTCCACGAGTCGGCGTCGAACCCGGCGGTGTCGAGCGCGCGGAGACGCTCGATGCGCTCGCGGGTGAGCGCATGGAACTCGGCGAGCGCGTCGGCACCCGACCACGACCGTCGTGAGTGCACCGCCTTCTCGTTGTCGGCGCCCATGTCGTTCTTCACGTGCTCCGCCTCGGGCGCAGCGTCGAGGCCCTTCCACGGTCGGCCGAGCAGCATCGACTCGATCGACGAGAGGTGCACCACGTTGTCCTGCACGCTCCAGCCGGGGAGCTCGCTGGGTGCCTTCCACTCCGCTTCGGTGAGCGTGGCACCCAGGGCGTCGATGGAGCGCCACACCTCGTCGAGGGTGTCCACCAGCTCCTGGTCGTCCATGGCGCTCATTCTCGCAGCGTCACGTCGACGACCCCATGGTCGGGGCCCTTCGTGACCACCACGTCGGCCCGATCTCGCCCGGGAAGGATGAACTCGTGGA
>DASUMF010000333.1:0-7954 GCA_036277835.1 Acidimicrobiia bacterium | reverse complement strand
AGCGGTCCTCGTCGCTGGAGTAGCCGCCGTCGACGATGACGGCGCGCCACGCCTGCAGCACCGACTCGCCGGCCGGACGCTCATCGACCGCGTCGCAGATCCGCAGCGCGACGCGCCGCGGCATGGCGAACAGCACGTCTTCCTGGGTGGGGAAGTAGCGGAAGAACGTGCTCTCGGAGATCCCCGCGGCCCGCGCGACCTGCTCGACGGTGACCGAGTCGTACCCCGATTCGGCGAACAACTCGAGTGCGATCGCCTCGATCTCGAGCGCGACGAGGCGGCGCCGCCGATCCCACGCGTTCTCCGTCGGCGCGGTTCGCATCAGGAGGGGTCGACCTTGGGGCGCACGATGCCCTGGGCGCGGAGGTCGGTCATCATCGGCTCCTGGTGGTACAGGTGGCCCGACACCTCGGCGGGCTGGCTCGCGATCCAGCACACGAGCTGCGCGGGAGCCTCGGAGTGCTCGAACATCGAGTAGTCCGCGCCCGGCAACGTGTACTTGAACGCTGGGGTCGCCGCGCCGACGTCGATGGAGTTCACCCCCACGCCCTTGCCGCGCATCTCCTGCGCGAGCCCGACCGTGAAGCGGTTCAACGCCGCCTTCGACGTGCCGTAGGCGAGGAGGCTGTCGCCGAGGCCCTGGCCCGCGTCGCCGAACGTGGCGTCGCCGCCGATGCTCTCGGCCGCTTCCACGTTGGGGGGCGGCGCGTTGGTGGGGGCTTCGACGAGCCGGCCCGCGCCCGACGAGACGTTCACGATGCGACCGTCGCCCCGCTCCAGCATCTGCGGCAGGAACGCCTGACTCAACATCACCGGGCCGAGCACGTTGACGTTGAGGAGGATCTGCCACCGCTTGACGGTGAGCTCGAGGAACGGTCCCACGTACGACACCGCCGCGTTGTTCACGAGGATGTCGCAGCGCCCGAACTCCGACATCGTGGCCTCGTACGCGGCACGAACGTCGTCTTCGTGCGACACGTCGCCGCGCACCGCGAGCACTCGCGCGCCGAGCTTCTCGACGTTCTCGGCCGTCTCCTCGATCGTGCCCTCGAACACGCGGTGGCGCGACTCGTTGGTGCTCTTGGCCATGATCGCCACGTCGGCGCCGAGCTTCGCGAACTCGTACGCGATGTACTCACCGATACCCCGGCTCGCGCCGGTGACGAACGCGACCTTGCCTTCGAAGTTCATCTCGCCCCCAGGTCGTGACGACCGTTGTCGAGGGGAACGTAGCCGTCAGGACGCGAGGAACGCCTCGACCATGCCCACGAAGACGTCGAGCTGGTCGTGCTGCACCCAGTGTCCTGCGTGCTCGACGACCTCGACCCGCGCGTCGGCGAAGGACGCCGCGTAGTCGTCCTGCTCGATGTGTCCCTGCTGCCAGCTCTCGGCGCCGTACACGAGCAGCACCGGGCACTCGATGTTGCCCCACACCTGTCGGTTCTCGGCCGGGCTGAGGTCGAACCCCATGCCGGTGTGCACGTAGTTGTCGAACTTCCAGCTGTAGGTGCCGTCCTCGTTCTGGTTCGCGCCGTGGATCGTGAGGTGCCGTGCCTGCTCGGGCGACAGGTGCGGGTTCGCCTCCTGCATGCGCGCGTACGCGGCGTCGAGCGACTCGTAGCGACGGGGGATCCGACCGGCCAGCGCTCGCCCCGACTCGATCGACTGGCGCATGCGGTCGGCCGGGCCGGGCATCGCCTCGAGCATCGAGAGCGGGGGACCGGTCCCCTCGACGACGGCCAGCTTCACGACGTTCTCGGGGAACAGGCCCGAATAGCGCAACGCGACCATGCCGCCGAGGGAGTGGGCGACGATGCGCAGCGGCGCGAGCTGCTGCTGGTGGATGAGCTGCGCGATGTCGTACACGTAGTCGACCACGTCGTAGCTCGAGCCGGTGCTCCACTGCGAGTCACCATGACCGCGCAGGTCGACCGCCACGATGTGGTACTGGTGGCGGAGGCGCTCGGCGAACCAGTCCCAGTTGTGGGCGTGGTCGCGGTTGCCGTGCACCAGCAGCAACGATGGGGCATCGGGGTTGCCCCAGTCGAGGTAGTGCAGCCGCAGCCGTTGCGAGAAGTACGTGTGGGAGGTCGGGCCGGCCGGCCCGGTCGAGAACTCGGTTCGCCCGTCCACCATGAGTGGGGCAGCCTAGGAGGGAAGCAGGGCCCGTGGCCGAGCCAGGAGGATCGATGGACATCGACGTCCGCGACCGGATGGACCCGGAGATCGCCGCGGTGATGGGCGAGTTCCGCATGCCCGCAGTCGACACGGCCGAGCAGCTGGCCGCCATGGTGCGCCAGCTGCCGCGCGTCGTCGACGACTCACCTCCGCCCGAGGGCGTCGAGCGTGAGGAGCGCGCCATCCCGGGCGAGCGGGGTGACCCCGACGTCGCGATCCGGATCTTCCGCCCCACGGTCGCGCCCCCGGCGCCGGTGCCCGCGTACCTCTGGATCCACGGCGGTGGCTACGTCGCCGGGAGCCACGACCAGAACCAGGCACCCCTCGACGCGCTCGTCGCCGACCTCGGCTGCGTCGCGGTGTCGGTCGAGTACCGGCTCGCGCCCGAGACGCCGTACCCCGGGCCCCTCGACGACTGCTGGTCGGCGCTGTCGTACATGGTCGACAACGCGAGCGACCTGGGCATCGATCCCGCGCGCGTCGCGATCGGTGGTGCCAGCGCGGGCGGTGGTCTCGCCGCCGCGCTCGCGCTCCTCGCGCGTGATCGCGGTGTGCCGCTCACGCACCAGCACCTGATCTATCCGATGATCGACGACCGTCAGGTCACCGCGTCGAGCCAGTGGATCGTGCCGGTCTGGAACCGCGACGTGAACCGCTGCGGGTGGATGGCGTACCTCGGCGACCTGTACGGCCACGACCACGTTCCCGCCTACGCGGCTCCGGCGCGTGCCGAAGACCTCGCCGGCCTGCCGCCGGCCTACGTCCACGTCGGCACGCTCGACGGCTTCCTGCACGAAGACGTCGAGTACGCGGCGCGCCTGCTCGCGGCCGGGGTGCCGACCGAGTTGCACGTGTTCCCGGGGTGCCCGCACGGGTTCGACTCCCTGGCCGGCGCGTCGTCGCTCGCTCGCGAGGCCAACGAGATCGCGGCGCGCGCGCTCGCGAAGGTGCTCACGCCCTAGCTGCGATCGCTCGCGTCCGCGGCCGCGTCCTCGGCCGCCGTCGCCTGCGCGGCGACCTCGTGGAGCATGGAGCCGAACACGACACCGTGGAACGGCCACACGCTCCACCAGTAGAGGTGTCCGCTCAGGCCGTGGGGCACGAAGAGCGCGCGTTGGTGCAGCACGGTCTGGTCGCCACCTGACGCGTCGAGCCGGAACTCGAGCCATGCCGCACCGGGCAACCGCATCTCGGCCCGGAGCCGGAGCAGCGATCCCCGCTCGAGCGCCTCGACCCGCCAGAAGTCGAGTGGCTCGCCGACCGCGAGGAGGTCGGGATGACGGCGCCCGCGGCGCAGGCCCACTCCGCCGACCAGGCGGTCGAGCAGACCACGCACCGCCCACGCGAGCGGGAACGAGTACCACCCGCGGTCGCCCCCGATGCCTTCGACGACCCTCCAGACCGCGTCGACGGGCGCCTCGACCGTGGTCTCGCGCTCGTCGCGGTACACGCTGCCGCCGGCCCAATCGGGGTCGGTGGGCATCGAGTCGCTCGGCGCGCCGGGCCAGTCGGCGCCCGACCACCGGGTTGCGACGTCGATCTCCGCGATCTTCTGGAGTGCCTTCTCGACGGCGACGTCGAAGCCGAGTGGATGGAGCGGCACGTACCGCTCGATGTCGTGCTCGCGCGCGACCACCGAGTTGCGAACCGACTCGATGAGCGGCTGCGCGATCGCCTTCGGCACGGGTGTGACCACGTTGACCCACTGGCTCGAGAGCCACGGTGTGAGCACCGGCACCGCGATGATCACCCGGTGGGGGAGGCCGGCCACGCGCGCGTACCGCTGCATCATCTCCTCGTACGAGACGACGTCGGGGCCGCCGATGTCGAAGCGACGATTCATGTCGGGTGGGAGGGCGAGGACGCCGACGAGGTATGCGAGCACGTCACGCACCGCGATGGGCTGCACGCGTGACCGCACCCATTTCGGTGTGACCATGACCGGCAGGCGCTCGGTGAGGTAGCGCAACATCTCGAACGACGCGCTCCCGCTCCCGATGATGACGCCCGCCTGCAACACGATCGCGGGCACCGGGCCGTCGAGCAGGATCTGCCCCACTTCGGCCCTCGACGCGAGGTGCGGCGACGTGTGCTCGTCGACCGGCACGAGGCCGCCGAGATACACGATCCGCTGCACGCCGGCGGCTGCGGCGGCGGCCGCGACGTTGCTCGCGGCCCGGCGGTCGGACTCGACGAACTCGGCACCGGTGCCGATCGAGTGCACGAGGTAGTACACGACCTCGATGCCTTCCATCGCGTGCGGGAGGTCGTCGGGCTCGAGGACGTCGCCCCGGACGACGTCCACCCGCGGCGCCCACAGGACGCCCGCGAGCTTCTCCGGGCGGCGGGTGAGGCAGCGGACGGCGTGGCCCTCGTCGAGCAGCTGCGGCACCAGGCGCCCGCCGATGTAGCCGGTTGCCCCCGTGACGAGGACGGTCACGCGGTGCACGCTGTGGGGGCGACGGCGAGCACAGCAGAGGGCTCATGGTGCGACGGTTCCGTGATCGGCGGGAAGCGGGTGTGCTGCTCGCCGCCGCGCTCGCGCATCTGGAGGGCGACGACCCCGTGGTGCTCGCGCTGCCGCGTGGGGGCGTTCCGGTGGCGTTCGAGGTCGCGCAGGCGCTGCGCGCTCCGCTCGATGTGGTCGTCGTGCGCAAACTCGGTGTGCCCTTCCAGCGCGAGCTCGGCATGGGCGCGATCGGCGAGGGTGGCGTGCGCGTGCTGGATCCGTCGACGGTGCGGCTGGCGCGGGTGACACCCGATGAGCTCGAACGGGTCGAGGCGCGTGAGCGGGCGGAGCTGGAGCGGCGCGTGGCGATGTACCGCGGCGGCCGACCCATCGCCGCGACCGAAGGTCGTACCGCGATCGTGGTCGACGACGGCATCGCCACCGGCGGCACGGCGCGTGCCGCAGTGCTCGTGGTGCGCGCGTACGGTGCCCGTCGGATCGTGCTGGCCGTGCCCGTGGCTGCGCCCGAGTCGGTGCGCGAGCTCCGCGACGTCGCCGACGAAGTGGTCGCGCTCGCGACACCCCAGCCGTTGGTGGCGATCGGGCCGTGGTACCGGCACTTCGATCAGACGACCGACGACGAGGTCAGGATGCTGCTCGAAGCCGCGTCGCGCGGCGGCTGAGCCTCGGCGCTCAGGGATCGCGAACGCAGGGATGCCGAAATCAGGGATACCGCAATCAGGGATGCCGAAATCAGGGATGCAGGCGCGAGGTGTTGTCCTGCTTCTTCTGGTGCTTGTCGGCGCGCTTCTCCTTGAGCGATTTCGAGGGCTTCTTCGAGTCGTTCTTCTTCGGTGACTTGTCACCCATGATCGAACCTCGGGTTCCCGTGTGAATGCGTCGGAGTGGCGCGCCGTCGACCGTACCCGGTACATCGGATCGGAAATTGCGGAATGACCAGGCATTGGCCCAGCGTTCCCACCCACGACCCACGCCAACCGCTCGATGGAGGACGACCATGACCGAAGCGACCCCGCCGGCGGTGGATGCGTTCGTGACCGCGCTGCGCGACGCGACCGACGAGAGCCGGGCCGCCGCACAGGCGTTGCTCGCCGACGATGTCGAGGTGTTCAGCCCCTTCGGGGTCGGCACCGGGGCGGAGGCGGGCGCCGCGGCGCTCACCAACCCGCGCGTGCTCGGCCTCCTCCGGGGAGCCGACTGGTCGGCACCCGAGCGCGACGGCGACGCGCTCGTCGTGACCGCGACCGCAGCCGCCGGCGCACCCGTCGGCGGGTTCCGCTTCGGCTTCGTCCTCGACGCCGACGAGAAGATCGACCGGGTCGAACAGGACATCCTGCCGGGCGCGCCGCGCGCTCCTGGGCCGCTCGCGCTCACCGACGCGCACGCCGAGCTGCTCGCCGGCGCGCTCGTCAACGGCACCACCCCGATCGTCGCCTATGTCGACGCCGACGGTGTGCCGCACCAGTCGTACCGCGCCACGGTGCAGGTGCTCGACGACCAGCGCCTCGCGATCTGGATCCGCGATCCCGCGGGTGGGCTGCTGCGCGCGCTTCCCGTCAACCCGAACCTCTCGGTGTTCTACGCCGATCGCGCCAACGGCGTCACACTCCAGTTCGTGGGGCGCGGCCACGTCGACGACACCGACGCGGTGCGCGCGACCGTGTTCGACGCGTCACCGAAGCCGGAGCGCGACATGGACTGGCGCCGGCGCGGTGTCGCAGTCGTGCTCGACGTCGACCGGGTCGACGGTCGCGACAGCACGGGCGTCGTGGCGATGGCCCGCTGACCGCCCCCACCCAGCGCAACTGGCGTCAGTTCACCATCATCATGATGGTCGAGTGACGCCAGTTCGTTGTTGAGGCGCGCCGTCAGGCGGAAGCGTCCTGCTGGTAGCGGGTCGCGGACTTGTTGCCCATCAAGAGCTCGGCGACGACCGCGGCGAGGATCCCGGGCACGACGAAGCCCGGCTGGCCGGTCGTCTCGGCGACGAACATCACCGCAGCCAACGGAACCCGGTAGCCGGCACCCAGCACCGCCGCGATGCCGATCACGGTGAACAGCTCGGTGTCGAGGGCGGAGAACACGCCGCCGAGCGCGCGTCCGAGGAGCGCGCCTGCGACCACCAGCGGAATGAAGAGGCCGCCGACACCGCCGGCACCCAGCGACGTGGTGGTGGCCAGACATCGCAGCACGAGCACGAGCAGCAGGACGGCGACGCCGAGCTTCGGATCTCGTGCCCAGCGGATCGCCTCGTAGCCGGGACCGAGGGTGAGCGGTTCGCCGGTGGCTTGGTTGCACACGAGCGCGAGCCCGGCGAACACCGCGCCGCCGCCGAGGACGGCCTGCCACGGCCGCAGGCGCGCGGCCGCGTCCTTGGCCCGGATCAGGAGCCACGCGAACGAACGGGCCACGATGCCCGCGGCCAGCCCGACCGCCAAGGCGCCGCCCAGGTCGCGCCAGTCGAACGACGGTGAGCCCTCGACCGGGAACAGGCGCGCCGTCCCGTCGACCAGCACGAACGCGAGGTAGCCCGTCGCGGCACCGACGAGGGCAGGGAGCAGCAGGCGTCGCCCGAGGTCGTCGCGGTACGGCACCTCGATCGCGAACACCGCGCCGGTGGCCGGCGCCTTGAAGATCGCCGCAACCCCCGCAGCGGCGCCCGCGACCATCAGCACCTTGGCGTGATTGCCGGTCAGGAGACGCCGGAGGCGCGTGGTGGCGACGGAGCCGATGGTGGCGCCCATGTAGATCGACGTGCCCTCGAGGCCCATCGCGCCGCCGGTCCCGAGGGTGGCCAGGGCGCCGACCAGCTTGGCCGGGAACGGGCGCGCCGGTAGCACCTTGTCGCCGTCGTGGTACGTGCGGATGTATTCGTCGCTCGTCGCCGGCGACGTGCGACCGAAGTGGAGCGCGAGGTGCGTGATGGCGAGGCCGAGCGTCGGCACGGTGACCGCGACCCAGAGGGGAGCGGTGCGCAGCGCGTCGAGGCCAACGTCGACGCCGCGCTCGAATGCGACGACCCCGAACCCGGTGAGTGCACCCACGACCGCTGCGAGCCCGAGAACTTCGCGGGATCGGCGGGCGAGCGGGCGGAAGCGATCGCCGACACGGCTGCGGGCCATGAATGTGTAGCTTAGCAATGATTGCTAGAGTGCACGCAATGGCACGGACGACCTCGCCCGACGCGGCAACCGTCGAAGCGCTGCTCCGCGCATCCCGGGCGCTGGTCGGCATCGCGGCGCAGTCGCTCGATCTCCCCGACGACGTGACCCTGCCGCAGTTCCGGGTGCTGGTCCTCCTCGCGAG
>DASUMF010000332.1:0-7675 GCA_036277835.1 Acidimicrobiia bacterium | reverse complement strand
CCCGGCTCGTCGACCAGGACCGCGCCCATCGAGCACCCCAGCACCGGTGAGCGCACGGCGCGGCGCAGCGCGAGGTAGCAGCCGCGCAGCACGACGACCGCGGCGTCGGCAACCTCCACCACCGCGCGTGCTGCCGGGTCGCGCGCCGAGCCGCAGTCGGCGACCACCGGGACGGGAAGGTCGCGCAGCGCGACCGCGAGCGCCGCACCCGCTTCGGCCTCGGCGCGCGGCTGGAGGGTGCGCTCGGTGGCACCCGTCGGCAGCAGCGCGACACCGGGCGCGACCTCGACGAGAAGTCGATCGAGGGCTTCGACCGGGGCCTCGGCGCCCGCATCGAGCCAGTCGGCCACGCCGAGCTCCGGCTCTCCCGCCAGCCCGAAGATGGCGGCCTGGTCGCCGGCGAGGTCGGCGAGTCGGCACCCTCCGGCTGGACCTCGCGCGATCACCAGCGCGCACGCGGCCGCGAGCACCGAAGTGCCCGAGCCTCCCTTCGGAGACCACAACGCGAGCAACATCGCAGATCCTTCCTCCGTGGCGCGCGGCCCCGTGGGAGCGCGCGCGGCTGCACAGAGGAAGTGCGAAGGGAAGGACCGTGACCGTACGCCATCGCACGTGCGCGGTCAAGGGGTGCGCTCCGTACACTCGCTCCATGCTCGCGGCGCGCCCGGATCCGACAGACTCGCGCGCGCTCCGCCTGCTCCACCCGCTGCGCGACTTCCTGCGCACCGAGGCCGCGGGCGGGATCGTGCTCGTCGTCGCCACCGTCGCGGCACTGGTGTGGGCGAACGCGGCGCCGGCCAGCTACCACGACCTGTGGTCGACCGTGTTCACCATCGGTACCACCGAGCACCACTTCTCGCTGACGCTGCGCGAGTGGGTGAACGACGCGCTGATGGCGATCTTCTTCTTCGTCGTCGGTCTCGAGATCAAGCGCGAGCTCGCGGAAGGTGAGCTCCACGATCCGCGCAAGGCCGCGCTCCCGGCGATCGCCGCGTTCGGCGGCATGGTCGTGCCCGCGCTCGTGTACCTCGCCTTCAACGCAGGCGGTGCCGGCGCCGACGGCTGGGGCATCCCGATGGCCACCGACATCGCGATGGCGATCGGCGTGCTCAGCCTGCTCGGCAGCCGGGTGCCGTCACCGCTGAAGCTGTTCCTGCTCGCGCTCGCGATCGTCGACGACATCGGCGCGATCCTCGTGATCGCGGTCTTCTACTCCCACGGCTTCGACGGCATGGCCGCGGTGGCAGCTGTCGGCTTCCTGCTGGCCATGATCGGGCTTCGGCTCGTCGGTGTGCGGAGCCTGCTCCCCTATGTGGTGCTCGGCGCGGGCGTGTGGATCGCAGTGCAGGACAGCGGCGTGCACGCGACCATCGCCGGGGTGGTCCTCGGGCTGCTCGCGCCGACGCGACCGTTCCGCCAACCCGACATGGTCGACGCCGACAAGCTCGCCGACGTGTCGACCGTGGAGACCGCGCACGAGACGGTGGTGCTGGCCCGCGAGTCGGTGTCGGTGGTCGAGTGGTTGGAGCACCTGCTCCACCCCTGGACGAGCTATGTGATCGTGCCCGTGTTCGCGCTCGCCAACGCCGGCGTGGTGTTGAGCTCCGACTCGATCGACGCGGCCGTCTCGTCGCCGATCACCCATGGCATCGTCGTCGGGCTCGTGGTTGGCAAGCTGGTCGGGATCAGCGCGTTCGCCTGGCTCGCCACCCGCTTGCGCGTCGCGTCGCTCCCGTCGGGCACCACGTTCGCGCAGATCGTCGGGATCGCCGCGCTGGGCGGCATCGGTTTCACCGTGTCGTTGTTCGTGTCGGAGCTCGCCTTCGGCGCCGCGGGCGCGTTCACCGACGACGCGAAGATCGGGATCCTCGCCGCGTCGCTCGCGGCAGCAGCGCTCGGTGCCATCGTCGTGACCGCGACGACCCGGGCCGAACGCGCAACCGGGCCCGCCGAAGCGGGCCCGGAGCTCGACTCGATCGTGACCTGATCAGGCTTCGCGGACCTTCTTGGCCACTGCGACACCGATCGCCACGAGCACGAGCAGGATCAGGATCTTCTTCATGGGAACCCCTTCGGCCGGCGACGGAGCGTCATCGTAGGTCGCGATCGTCGCCGCGACAACGGGCGAGCACGCCGAACCGACGTGCTAGACCCCCAGGCGGAGGTGAATGGGGTCTGGTGGCCCCCCTCGTCTTCAAAACGAGTGGGACGGGCGATCCCCGTCCGGTGGGTTCGATTCCTGCCGCCTCCGCCATCGCCACCTCGACGACGCTGCAAATGGCAGCTGGATTCACGCCGGACGCGCGATCGAGCTACCAATCGGCATCAGGGTGCACGCGCTCGACCGTCCGCGCCGCGAAGATCCGTCGGCACGTCCACCACGCGCTCGCGCTCGTCGAGCGACGCCACCACCTCGGCGGCACCCGCACGAACGCCCCACCCCGATCCGCGGCCACGATGACCGCGTCGAACACCTCCACCTCGACTGCGAGGCGATGCGATCAGCTCGCGGCGTCCGACCCCATCCGATAGGTGCCGAACGACCACACGAAGCCCTCCGCATCGCGCACCGCGTAGTCGCGCGATCCGTAGTCCTGGTCCGTCAGGGGGTACACCACCTCGGCCCCCGCCGCGACGGCCTTCGCGTGGTGGGCGTCGACGTCGTCGACGACCACGTAGATCGCACAGGGCCCGAGGTCGAAGATGTCGTCGGCATCATCGGGCCGTGTCGACGACAACCCGAGGTACTCACCCTCGTACTCGAGCTCCGCGTGCGCGATGCTCCCGTCGTCCATCCGGTGCACCGCGTGCTCACGGAACCCGAACGCGTCCACCAAGAACGCGATCGCCGCATCCGCGTCCGCATACCGCAACACCGGCCCGATCCGCTGCACCCGCGTCGTCGTTGTCATCCCACGAAGCTACGACCCAGACGCCACGAAGCCAAGCGGCGCAGACGACGAAGCGCCGAAGGCGCAAGGCGGAGGAGCGGAGGCGGCGGAGTGCCGTCCGACGAAGCCTTGCGCCGGAGCGAGCGCAGCGATGCGGAGGTGCACGCGAGGAGGACGGTGCGCAGTCGCCGCCGCTCCGGACTTGCGAGGAGCGAGGAGAAAGACTCTCAGACCGCGAGCAGGTCGCGCGCCCCAGTGTCCGCCGACGGATGACGCAGCTTGCTCATCGCGCGCGCCTCGATCTGACGGATCCGCTCGCGGGTGAGGTTGAAGTGCTCCCCCACCTCTTCGAGCGTCCGCGGCTCCCCACGATCGAGCCCGAACCGCAGCGCGAGGATCTGACGCTCGCGCTCGTCGAGCGGCGCGAGGAGCTTCTCGATCTCCTCGGGCAGCAGCGCGGTGGCGGCACGTTCGAAGGGCGACTCGGCGGAGCGATCCTCGACGATGTCGCCGAGCTCGGCGTCGCCGTCTTCGCGCAGAGGCTCGGAGAGCGACAACGGCTCGGCGGCGAAGCGCAGCGCCTCGGTGACCTTGTCTTCGGGCATCTCGACCTCGATCGAGAGCTCCGAGAGCGTGGCCGCGCGCCCGAGCTTCAGCTCCAGGCGCGAGCGGGCCTTCTGCAGGCGGGCGAGGGTGTCGCCGGCGTGCACGGGGAGACGGATCGTTCGGCCGGTGTTTGCGATGCCCCGCGTGATGGCCTGGCGGATCCACCACGTGGCATAGGTGGAGAACTTGAAGCCCTTGCGCCAGTCGAACTTCTCGACTGCGTGCATGAGGCCGAGGTTGCCCTCCTGGATGAGGTCGAGGAGGGGCAGGCCCGACGCCTGGTACTTCTTCGCGATCGACACGACGAGGCGGAGGTTCGACTGCACGAAGGTGCGTTGCGCCTCGTCGCCCTGACGGGCGGTGCGGCGCAGCTCACGCTTCTTGGTGGGCGTGAGGGTCTTGGTGCCCTCGAGCAGCTCTTCGCGGGCGGCGTTGCCGAACTCGATCTGCTGCGCGAGGCGGACCTCGTCGTCCTTCGTGAGGAGCGGATACTGACCGATGTCGGTGAGGTAGAGCCGAACGAGATCTTCTTCGTCGCGATCGACACGCTCCTTCGCCACGCGGAGCCCTTCTCCTCGAGAGCGGGACCACGCTGGGCCCGGCTCGCCTCTGTCTTCGCGGAGAACGGCTCGGGTGACTCGAGAAGGTGCTCGAGGGTGCTCGACGGGCCGCTCGCTCCGTAACGATACCGGTCCCGTCAAGAGGCTGACCACGCCACGGCGGGGGCGTCGGTGCAGGTCAGCGGGGTGCGCCCGGAACGAGCTCGTGGAGGGTGCGTTCGAGCACGAACGCAAAGGGCGCATCGGCAACCGAGCCGGCCTCGGCCGCCCACCGGGCCCAGATCGTCGACAGGGCGTCGGTCGCGAGCGCCTCGGTGGCGAGTGCCCGTTCGGCGTCGGCGGGCCCGTCGGGGTCGTCGAGCGCGGTGCGGAGCGCCGGCGCGTCGATGGGCACGACCGCGCTGAGGTCGATGTCGTGCAGCACCGGGATCACCGTCGACCACTGGTCGGCGCACCAGCCGTGACGGCGCGCGCGGTCCAGGAGAGCACCCCGTACCTCGGGTCGGTCGGTGGTGCTCACGGCTCGACCGAGCATGTGGGCCAGCGCCCGACCGGTGAGCTCGGCGCCGCGCGCCCGCTGCGCCCACTCGACGATCCCGACGTGCGTTCGCTCCGCGGCCTCCACGATCCGGATCGCCGACCTGTCAGCCGGGCCAGCGGTTGGTGATCGGGAGTCGACGATCCTTGCCGAACGCCTTGGGCGACACGCGCACGCCAGGCGGTGCCTGACGACGCTTGTACTCGTTGTGGTCGACAAGGCGCGCGATGCGCCGCACGGTGTCGCCGTCGTACCCGGCCGCCTCGAGCTCCGCGATCGACAGGTCACCCTCGACGTAGCCCTCGATGATCGGATCGAGCTCGGCGTATTCGGGCAGCGAGTCGGAGTCCAACTGGTCGGGGCGCAGCTCGGCACTCGGCGGCTTCTCGATCACCGCGTCGGGGATGAGCGCGCGGCCGGCACGGTCGTTGCGATCGCGCGCCAGCGCGTACACGAGCATCTTCGGCACGTCCTTGATCACCGCGAACGCGCCCGTCATGTCGGCGCCGTAGAGCGTCGCGTAGCCGGTCGCCATCTCGCTCTTGTTCCCCGCGGTGAGCACCAGCCCACCGAGCTTGTTGCTGAGTGCCATCAGGATCGTGCCGCGGATCCGCGCCTGGAGGTTCTCCCCGGCGAGGCCGGGCTCGGCGCCGAAGGGGGCGTCGAGCATCTCGAGGAACGCCGCGTGCGCGGGCTCGATCGGGATCGTCACGGTCTTGATGCCGATGGCTTCCGCGAGCTCCAACGCGTCGGTGACGCTGCCCTCGCTCGAGTAGCGCGACGGCATCAGCACACCGGTCACGTGCTCGGCACCGAGCGCGTCGGCCGCGATGGTCGCGACGAGCGACGAGTCGATCCCGCCCGAGATCGCGACGAACACGTCGTCGACGCCGTTCTTGCGCACGTAGTCGCGCGTGCCGAGCACCAGCGCCTCGTAGACCTCGTGCACGGGGTCGAGCAGGGGCTCGATGCGCGACGCCGTGAGCGGCTCGCCAATCCGCGGCTCGCTCACCATGACCTCGTCGAGGCGCGCCGACCGGATCCGACCACGCGGGTCGAGCAGCCGGCGTCGGAACGCCGGACGCACGTCGAGGTCGACGACGAGCAGGTCTTCCGCGAACTGCTTGGCGCGTGCGACCAGGTGACCACCCTCGTCGAACACCATCGACGCGCCGTCGAACACCAGCTCGTCCTGACCGCCGACGAGGTTGGCGTACACGACTGGCACCGAGGCATCGGCGGCGCGCGTGGCGAGCATCGTCTCGCGCTCGCGGAGACGACCCGCGTAGTACGGCGACGCGTTGAGGTTCACCACCAGCTCCGCACCGCCCGCGGCCTGGGTGAGGATCGGGCCCGTGGGGCTCCACGCGTCTTCGCAGATCGTGACGGCAACCCGCACACCGGCCACCACGAACAGCGGGCCGTCGACGGTCGACGGCGAGAAGTAGCGCTGCTCGTCGAACACGGCGTAGTTGGGGAGCAGGTGCTTGCGGTAGATCCCGAGCACCGTGCCGTTCGCACACAGCGCGGCAGAGTTGAAGAGGTCGCCGTCGGCCTCGGGGAACCCGATCACGGCCGCGGCGCGCCCGGTGCGGGCCGCGACCTCGGCGAGCACCTCGGCGGCGCCGGCCACGAACGATGGGCGGAGCAAGAGGTCTTCGGGCGGATATCCGGTGAGCGCGAGCTCGGGGAACGCCACGAGGTCGCATCCGGTCGCGTCGGCGCGGTCGTAGGTGTCGAGGATGCGGGCCGCGTTCCCGTCGAGGTCGCCGACCACGAGGTCGAGCTGGGCGGCCGCGACACGGAGCCGGGGCATGCGCTCAGGATACGCGACACTGCGGGCATGCCCCGCGCCGCCGAGCGCCTCGTCGCTCCCGACCTGTCGGTCGCGATCGAGCGATCGGCCGATCCATCCACTGCGGCGAACGTCGTCGAGCGCCTGCTGGAAGCGCACCCCGCGATCGCCGACGAGCTCGCAGCGAGCGCGATCCTCCGCAGCAGCGTGGTCGCGCTCGCCTGCGCGTCGCGGTCGTTGTCGTCGGCCTTCGTCGCCGACCCGCAGCTCCTCGATCCGGTGCGAGACGCGAGCGCCTTCCACGCGGAGCGCACAGAGCACGACTACGTCGCGACGTGGCGCGCCACCGAGGCCGACGACGACCAGGCGCTGCGGCGCTGGAAGCGCGGCGAGGTCGTGCGGATCGCGGCGCGCGACCTCCTGGGTGTCGCCGACATGCCCGCCGTCGGCCGCGAGCTCGCCGCGCTCGCGTCCGTCGCCCTCGATGCCGCGTTGCGGCGCACGTCGGCCGACGCCGAGGTTGCGATCATCGGTATGGGCAAGCTCGGCGGTCGCGAGCTCAATTACTCGAGCGACGTCGACGTGCTGTTCGTGCACTCGGGCAACACCGAGGAGGCGGAGCGGGCTGCCCGCGAGGTGCTCGCGATGATGAGCGCGACGTCGGCCGACGGCATCGTGTTCCGCACCGACGCCAACCTCCGACCGGAGGGCCGCTCCGGGCCGCTCACCCGAACCCTGGAGAGCTACCAGGCCTACTACGAGCGGTGGGGCCTCATCTGGGAGTTCCAGGCACTGCTCAAGGCGCGGGGTGTCGCGGGGAGCAGCGCGCTGGGCGAGCGGTTCGTGACGATGACGCGACCGTTCGTGTGGCCGGAGTCGCTCGATCCCGATGCGGTGCGTGAGATCCGGGCCATGAAGGAGCGCGCCGAGTCGATCACCGATCGCAAGGGCCTCGGCGATCGAGAGCTCAAGCGCGGACGGGGCGGCATTCGCGACATCGAGTTCGCGGTGCAGCTGCTCCAGCTCGTGCACGGCCGCGACGACCACTCCGTGCGGAGCCGCACCACGCTCACCGCGCTCGAGGAGCTCGTCGGGGGCGACTATGTCGCGCCCGCCGATGCCGACAAGCTCGACGACGCGTACCGTTTCCTGCGCACGGTTGAGCACCGGCTGCAGCTCTACGACGAGCAGCAGACCCACACCATTCCCACCGACGAGGCCGCCCGGATCCGGCTCGCGCGCGTGCTCGGCTACCGCGGCGGTCGTGCGCGCAGCGAGCTCGACG
>DASUMF010000331.1:0-2121 GCA_036277835.1 Acidimicrobiia bacterium | reverse complement strand
CACCACCGTGTCCATGCGACGCGACAGCCTGAACGTGCCGGTGTGAATCGCGGTGCCGAGCCGGCTCCCGAGCGCGCCGAACACGTTGCCGCGCATGCCGATCGCGGCCGGGACGAGCACCAGGAGACCGGGCAGCGATTCGAGGGTGCCGGTGATGGAGCCGAGGGTCAGCCCGGCGAGGAGGTCACCGCCCGAGCTGATGAGGAGCGCGACGAAGCCGGCTCGGACTCCGACCCAGTCCGAGCGCAACAGCGCGCGCAGGCGCGCAACGGCCGCTCGCCACGAACGCAACATGGGGACTCGGAGGCTCGTTCATCTCGTCACTCGCTGAACCGGGGGCATGTAAGGGTAACCTCTGGCGGCGATGCCCGACGCGCCTGGTCCGCTCCCCGGCCCGCTTCCTGGTCCGCTCCCGACCCGCGCGCCCGCTCTCGATCCTGACGCCGCGCTCGCGCGTCTCGATGCGGGAAACGCACGCTTCGTCGGCGGCGATCTCCTGCACCCCCGCCGCGACCACGAGCACCGGGCGTCACTCGCGAAGACGCAGCGGCCCTACGCCGCGGTGCTGGGCTGCTCCGACTCGCGCGTGCCGCACGAGATCCTCTTCGACGAAGGCCTCGGCGACCTCTTCGCGGTACGCGTGGCCGGCAACACCGCGCTCGACCCGTTGGTGGTCGGCTCGGTCGAGTTCGCGGTCGCGTTCCTCGACGTCGCGGCGGTGGTCGTGCTCGGCCACGAGGACTGCGGCGCGGTGAAGGCCGCGATCGAAGTGGCGCGCGGCGGTGCCGACCTCCCCGGCGATCTCATGGCGGTCGTCGCCCCCATCGTGCCGGTCGTGGCATCGGTGCTCGACGCACTCCCCGCGTCGACGCCCCCCGACGAGGTCGTCGACGCGTGCGTGCGAGCCAACGTCGCTCACACCGTCGAGCAGCTCTCGAAGGTCGCGCTGGTCGCTGATGCGATCGCCGACGGCACCCTCGCGCTCGCGGGCCGTGCGTACCTGCTCGAGGAGGGCACGGCCGTTCCGGTCTGACCAGCAGGTTGCGTCGAGCACGGCTGCCGGTCTCCGCTGGTCGCGCCACGCACGGCTACTCGCGGCTGCCACCGCTGGTCGCGGGGTTGTCGGCGCCGAGCGCGTCAGCGGTGCCCGAGGTACGCGTCGCGCAGCACGTGCACCTCCAGGTCGGCTTCCTCGACGACCCGCTTCACGAGATCCCCGATGCTCACGATCCCGACCAGCTCGCCGCGGTCGACCACGGGCACGTGCCGGACCCGCGCGTTGGTCATCGTGACCATCACGTCGCGCACCCGGTCGGACGGCGCGCACGTGCGCACACCGCGCGCCATCACGTCGGCCGCGCGCATCCCGAGCGCCTCAGGCCCGTAGCGCGCGATCGCGTTCACGATCTCGCGCTCGGTCACGAGGCCGTCGACGTGTCGGCCGTCGGCGCTCACGACGACCGCGCCGATGCCCGCCAGACGGAGGCGCTCGGCCACCCGCACCACGCTGGCGACTCGATCGATCGTGACCACGTCGTGGCCCTTCGACTCGAGGATCTCCGCAACCTTCATGCTGCACCTCCTCGCCGCCACGCCCTCGCCGCGCGCTCCATTCTCCACCCGCGGGCCGCAAGAAGCCACGACCACGAGCCTCCGCGTCAGGTTGTCAAGGTGCGGATGGGCGTGCGCCGCCACGGCTGCGATTTGCGCCTCGGACTCACGCTCGGGCGTTTCAGGTCTGGATCCCGCTCGCGTTCACTCCCTCGGTCGGCGCGGCGGTGGAAGGCCGTAGTGACGTGCTTCGTCGTCGGAGAGCTGGTCGTACCGGACCAGACGCAGTCCATCTGGTTGGTTGGGGTTGCCGACGAGCGCCAACGGGCCGTGGGGGATGAGCTGCTCGTGGTGGTGGGCCATGGTGCACACCGCAGCGAGGTCGCTGATCTGGTCGGTGCCACCCCACGAGCGGGGCACGAGATGGTGGATCTCGAGACCGTGGCGGACGTCGCAGCCGGGCATCCGGCAGTGCCCGTCGCGGAGCAGCACCGAGCGGATGATCTTGTCGGACAGTGCCGAGAACCGTCGCCCCACGGCGACCGGTT
This sequence comes from Acidimicrobiia bacterium, assembly GCA_036277835.1. Classification (GTDB taxonomy): domain Bacteria; phylum Actinomycetota; class Acidimicrobiia; order IMCC26256; family DASPTH01; genus DASUMF01. Next base: position 22 of record DASUMF010000331.1, on the reverse strand, counting down.
CGCCGGCCTCGTCGACCAGGAC
>DASUMF010000330.1:0-5345 GCA_036277835.1 Acidimicrobiia bacterium | reverse complement strand
GCAAGTATCGCCCCGACCGGCGGCACGGCGCGCCGGGCAACGGGCACCGTGCCGCCCGCACTCCCCGACCCGCTCGGGAGCGACGTCAGGCGAAGAACGCCGTCGTCAGCTCGGGTGTGGCGCCGAGGAACATCCACATCTCGGCGATCCGGCCGTCGACGAAGCGGTAGACGAACGCGTTGTCCGACTCGAGGTGCTTGCCGTTGCGTCCGAGCGTGGCGTGCTCCCATTCGGCCGCCCACCCGTCGGTGGCGAGGCAGAACTTCTGGTCGAGCTGGATGTCGCCGCTGGTCGCCTCGAAGATCGCGCCGAGCACGCCGAGGAATCCGTCGACGCCGTCGTGGTCACCGGCGTCGGGTGACGCGCCACGAAGGTGGAACTGCAGGTCGTCGCTGAAGATCTCCGAGAGAGTCTCGCGGTCCTCGTCGAAGACCGCCTTGGTCATGCGCTTCACCGTCGCAACGTTCGAGTGCTCGCTCATGGGTCCGCCTCGTGGTTCCGGGAGTGGGTTGCTTCGGACCCTACGGACAACCGTCGAGATCCACATCGGCGAAACGACTGATTCGGTGACGACGAGGCATCGGTCGTTCTGTCGAACGCCGCGCGCGTGTTCTTGCCGCGTGGTCGGCGTCACATTCGACGCGTGAGCGTTTCCGGGGAACGGCGCGAGGGCATCCTGTCGTTGCACCACACGGTGAACGACCGACCGATCGAAGGAGCAACGATGTTGGACGAGCTTCGCCCCGCGTACGCGTTCTCCGGCACGCTCATCAGTGCGGCCGAGCTCGTCGATCTCGCCGACTTCGCGGCCCCGTCGCATTTCGTCACCCCGCGGCACCAGCAGGAGGCCGCGACCGCACTCGCCGAATGGTGCGACTTCGAACACGTCCCCGCGCTCCGTGCCCTCCAACTCGCACGCAGCACCAACCGGCGCCCGGAAGTGATCGAGCTGCTCAGCCTCGTCGATGCCATGCTCGACATCGAGGGCCATCACCACCCCGATCCCGAGCTCGCACGCACCGCCTGATCGACCGGCGAATTCGACACGTTCACTCGCGGTCGTCGACCTCGATGCCGTCACTGTCGTTGCGGTCGTCGACCTCGTCGTCGTCGTAGCCGACCTCGATCGACTGCTCGAGCGCGTCGGCTTCGGGCACGTCGGGCGCGATGGTCGGCCCCTTGGCGTACTCCGGCAGCACCTCGTCGTGCTGTCCGAGGTAGTCGGCCTCCGGTGCGTCCGGGTGCTCGGCCGGGTCGTCGGTCTCGGGCTCGAACTCTTCCGCATCGCGCTCGCTCATGTGACGAGCGTGGCAGGTCGAGCGTTCCCTGAACAGGGCCAATCGGCCCATGGCAACCCGGTGGCGCCGCGCCAACGCGTGAAGGATGATGAGCGCATGAAGGGTGATCGGGTCGAGGTGGTGGTCGACGTCGGCGGCGGCGAGACCAAGACGTACGACATCGTGGCGTCGAAGGCGGGCCGGCGGGTCGAGACCACCACCAGCCGGGGTGTGGTCGAAGTCGCCGAGCTCACCCGCACCGGCCAGGTCATCCGCACTGCACGCTTCATGCAGACGAGGGTCGTCGCGGTGGTCGAGCACCCCAACGAAGACGGCACTGACGACGGCGAGTCCCGCCACGGCCGCGCTCTTCGCGTCCCCGAAGGCCAGGACTCGCTGTACCTCTGAGCGAGCGCGCGCCCCACCCGGTCGCGAAACGACCACCCGGTACGATTGCGAGCATGTCGAAGGTCAAAGGCGTTGCCGGCGAGGTCCGCCGCGTCTTCAACCAGACCGAGCTCGACAGCCTGATCCTGTTCGTCACCAACGCGTGCAACCTCAGCTGCGGGTTCTGCTGCTACGCCGACAACCTCAACCAGACGCGCGACATCAGCTTCGACAACATGATGAAGATCAGCGAGTCGATGCCGCCGTTCCGCATCCTCATGATCTCCGGTGGCGAGCCGTTCCTCCGCCACCGCCTCGACGAGATCATGGCCGCATTCGTGCGCAACAACGGCGTGTCGTCGATCTCGATCCCGACCAACGGCTGGTACCTCGACCGCACGGAGCGGGCCTGCAAGGCGTTCCTCGACCAGGACAGCACCACCACGCTCACGCTGAACTTCTCGGTCGACGGCCTGCCCGCCACGCACAACGCGATCCGCGGCAAGCCGGAGACGTTCGACAACCTCTGCACCACCCTCGAATCGATGCTCCCCTGGCGCGACCGCTACCCGAACCTGCGCTTCCGGGTGAACAGCGTCGTCACCCCCGACAACATCGGTGAGATCCGCGCCACCGTCGACTACTTCTACGACCGCTTCGACCTCGACGAGCACGGCATCGAGATCATGCGCGACGAGCACGCTGCCGACGCGCATCACGACTCCCCCGAGCGGCGCGCGATCGCCGACGAGCTGCGCGAGCTCACGCGCTACTCGTACGACCTGTACTTCCGGCGCGACCGCAAGCCGCGCGGCAAGCTCGGCTACCTGCCCGAGCCGATGAGCAACATGTTGAACTACGCGCACAACCTCGCGATGACCGACGTGAAGCACGACCGGATGCACGGCAAGCTGTGGTCGTTCCCGTGCACCGCGGGTCGCAAGATCATGGTGATCGACGGCTCGGGCAGCCTCCGCTCGTGTGAGCACCGGCCCGAGGTCGTCGACCTGCGCGAGCACGACTTCGACGTCGCCGCCGCGATGGCGACGGGCGCGATGGACCGCGAGGTCGCGTCGATCGCGGCCGACCGTTGCGACTGCCTCCACGGCTGCTTCATCGGCAACTCGCTGCAGCACTCGCCCAAGGCGGTGGTCACCGAGGTCGGGCCGCGGGCGCTCGGCTACTTCGCCACGAAGGCGCGCACCCCCATGGCACCGCCGGTGCTGGAACGGGTCGACGGGTTGCTCACCTCACCCGATCCCACCCCGCACGCCGGTTCGGCCGCGGCGGTCGGGGTACCGGTTGACATGCCGGTCGTGCGACGCGCCAGCTCGAGCTGAACCCGCTAGCTGAGCAGCGCCATCCAGCGACCGCAGACGACGTCTTCGTCGTACTCGCGCACGAGCTCCAGGCCTGCCTTCGACAGGCGACGGCGGGCGTCGGGGTCGGCGGCGAGCTCGAGCACGTTGCTCACCAGCGCGTCCATGTCGCCGGGTGGCGAGAGCAGCGCGGTCTCGCCGTCGGTGAGAGTGTCGTGCACCATGCCCACGTCCGACGCCGCCAGCGCGCACCCCGAGGCCAGCGCGTCGAGCATCTTGAGCGGGAACCGCGCGCGGTCGAGGCGGGTGTCGTTGAGCGGGAGCACGCTCACGTCGGCGCGCACGAGCTCGTCGAGCATCGCGGCGCGGTCGAGGCGGCCGGTGAAGGTCACGACGTCGTCAAGACCGGACTGCGCGACGAGGCGTCGGCAGTCGTCGAGCCCCGCGCCGGCGCCGATGACGCGGAAGTCGATCCCGTCGCAGTCGGACCGTCGGCGCGCCAGCGCACCGAGCAGCGGCAGGTGCCCGTAGTAGGTGGTGATGCTGCCCGGAAACGTGACGCGCACCTTCGTGCCCGCAGCGACGGTGTCCCGCGGCCGCGCGGGTACCTCGCGCAGACGGATGAAGTTGGGCACGACCATCGCGTGGGGCAGCAGCCCGGCGAGCTCGTTGCTGCACACCGTGATGTGCTGCGCGCCGCGCGGCACCACGCGCTCGAGCAGGTCGTACACGCCACCTGCGAGCTTGCCCCCACCGCTCGCCAGGAGGTGCGCGGCGCTCCAGTCGTCGGAGTCGAGCCACAACGACTGCGACCGGCGGAGCGCACCCAGGGCGTAGAGCGACGACGGGTGTGTCGTGCTGATGAGCACGCGGTCCGGCCGCATCTCCGTAGCACGCTCGCGCAGGCGCCTGGCCGTCTCCCGACACTCACGCAGATGCGTGACGGGCGACGTCGACACTCGCGAGCCGTCGGCGCGCACGCGGTAGTGCGTCGGGCCGATGATCTCCACGTCGAGGCCGCTGATCGGGTCGACCTCGACGTACGGCGTGCCGTCGAACGCGGGATCGACGGCGGTGAGGCGAACGTCCCAGCCGTGTGCCGCGAGGTGGGCGCCGAACGCAGCGACGCGCTGGCTGATCGGTTGCGCGACCAGCGGTTGGCCGCAGAAGAACAGCACGGATTGGGTCACGAGTCGTTCACGGTCTCCCGGCGAGCCCCCGATCGGACTGCGTACGGTATCCGCCCGACCCGCCCGCGCCGGGGTGGGCGGACCCGTGTGCTCGAACGACGGACTGCGGCCGGGCCTTACGGGAGGGCGAGGGCTGCGGCCAGCTCGCGGTCCCAGAAGCGGAGGTCTCGGCACGCGGTGACGAAGGTGGCCACGCCGTCGGCGTGGTCGAGGGCGACGAACCCCTCGTCCATGCGCTCGGCGACTCCCGCGGCGACGAGCAGCGGATCGGCCGATGCCACGTGGCCGACGAACTTGCAGTGTGCGAACGCGTCGGCGACGAAGTCGCGGGCGGCGGGGTGCTCGGCCAGCGCGGTGCTCCCCGCGGCGGACGCGAGGATCACCACGGCGTCGAACAGCACCGACGGTCCGCCTTCGAGCTTCTGGTCGGCGAGCACGAGCGTGTCGTCGTTGGCGACGAAGCCGCCCACCTGCGGTGCCACGAACTCGAGCTTCGCCCCTTCCGCCGCGAGCGCTTCCTGCAACTCGGCGATGAGCGCGGCGTCGGCGCCGTCGGTGACGAGCGCGCCCACCTTGCGTCCCTCGAACGTGCCTGCCGCGTTCTCGACGATGCTCAACGCGAGCGACGGCGGAAGATCGGTGATCGGCGCGCTCGCGGGCACGCTGGGATCCGGGTACTCATCGAGGCGCAGGCCGTCGGCGATGCGACCGGCGAGGTCCTCGTCGACGTTGCGGAGGTTGGCCACCATGCGGGCGCGGATCGCGGGCGTGTCGACCTTGCTGAGCTCGAACACGAACGCGTCCGCGATGTGCTTCTGCTCGATCGGGGTCTGGCTCACGAAGAACTGGCGAGCTTGGCTGTAGTGGTCGGCGAAGCTCTCGGGACGGAGACGCCGCTTCTCACCGCTCTCGGCGTTCGGGAACGACTGGAAGCCGTTCACCGGGTCTTCGCGCGGGCCGCCCTGCTCGCCCGGCCACGAGTTTGGCTCGTAGTTGACGCGCCCGGTCGGGTTCACGAACGCCATGTGCCCGTCTTGTTGGAAGGTGGCGAATGGGCACTTCGGCGCGTTGATCGGCAAATCCGTGAAGTTGGGGCTGCCGAGGCGCTTCAGCTGCGTGTCGAGATAGGAGAAGTTGCGACCCTGGAGGAGCGGATCGTTGGTGAAGTCGAT
>DASUMF010000329.1:0-5507 GCA_036277835.1 Acidimicrobiia bacterium | reverse complement strand
GATCGTCGTGTGCCCGACGTGGAAGGCGCGACTCGTCAGCGTGCTGGTGGCCGGCGCGGCCACGCTGCTCGTGATCACGCCGTGGCTCGCCCGCAACTACGCGGAGTTCGGCGGCCTCACGCTCTCGACCAACCGGGGCGTGACCCTCGCAGGTGGCTGGTGTCCGTCGGCGTTCGGACTGACCCTCGGCGGGGTGAACCGAGGAGGCTGGGACCTCTACTGCGTGCTCGACGAGTACAACGACGCCCGCGCCGACCCGCCGCCCGAGGGTCACGACACGTGGGACGAGCTGGCGATCGACAACGAGCTGACAAGCCGGTCCATCGACTTCGGCCTGGATCATCTCGGTGACGTGCCGGGTGTCGTGGCTGCACGGCTCGGACGAACGGCGGGCGTGTACGAGCTCGACGACCAATTGACGTTCGACGGGAACGAAGGGCGCGACCGGACTGCGCAGCGGATCGGGCAGATCGTTCACCTCCTGCTGCTCCCGTTCGCGATCTTCGGTGCCACACGCCTGACCCGTCGTTACCTGCCGGTGTTGCTGGCCGGCCCGGTGGTGGCGGTGATGGTCGCCGTCGCGTTCTACGGGAGCACGAGGATCCGCGCACCCGCCGAGCCCGCCATCGCAGTGCTCGCGGCGATCGGGATGGTCGCGCTGTACCAACGGTTCTTCGGCGCCCCGGCCGACGCGCCGTCGGTGCTCGATACAGTGCAGCCCGAATCGAGCTGAGGAGCGCCGAGATGGCCGACGACACGACGGGCGACGAGTCGAGCACCGACGAGCAGGACGGCGACGGCAGGGTCGTCGAAGTTGCCGACGTCGACCTCGACGGTGACGGGGTCACCGACGCACGGGTGTCGGTCGAGGTCGAGGAGATCGACATCGACGGCGACGGCTCGCCCGACGTCGTGGTCGTCACGGAGACGGTGGCCGTCGACGTGGATGGCGACGGGATCGCCGACATCGTCGAAGTCACCGAGACGGTCGCGATGGACGTCGACGGTGACGGCGTCGCCGACTCGCTCACGGTGACCCGCACCACCGCGGTCGACGTCGACGGTGACGGCGTGGCCGACGCGATCGAGATCGAGGAGTTCGACGTCAGCTCGGTGCCCGAGCCCGACTGACTCCGACACACCGCAACCGGCGAGCCGCCGTTACTGCGGCAGGCGGACCACGGCGAGCACGCACACGTCGTCTTCTCGGCTCACGCCGCGCAGGCACGCGCCCAGCGCGACGTCGCACACCGCGCCCGCGTCGTCGCCCGTGTCGGCCAGGGTGAGCTCGACGAGACGATCGGCGCCGTCACCGAGGGTCGCGAGGGTCGCCCCTCGGCGTTCGACGAGGCCATCGGTGTAGAAGAGCAGCGCGGTGCCGGGCTCGAGGGTGAGCTGCACCGGCGTGACGCGCAGCGGCCGCATCGTGACGCCGAGCACGCGTCCCCCGTTGACCGTGACGAACTCGGCGTCGTCGTGACGCACGAACAGCGGGAACGGGTGTCCCGCCGACACCAGCTCGAGCGCGCCAGTGTTCGCGTCGAGGATCGCGACCTGCACCGTCGCGAACTCCTCGGGCTCGGCGAAGTGGCCGAGGAAGCGGTCGAGGTGCTCGAGCACCCGGACCGGGTCGGGATCGAGCGTGGCGTAGGCGCGGGTCGCGTGCCGGAGCTTCGCCATGAGGCGCGCGGCGCGCAGACCGTGGCCCGACACGTCGCCCACCGCGAGCATGATGCGGCCGTCGGGGAGGGGGAACGCGTCGTACCAGTCGCCGCCGATGTCGGCCACGACCTCGGCCGAGAGGTAGCGCGCCGCGATCTCGAACCCGGGCACCGGAGGGAAGTCGGGCTGGATCAGCGCCTCGTGGAGCACCTCGACCGCGCGTTGCTCCTCCTCGAGTCGGTCACGCGTGGTGACGAGGGCCTCCTCGGCGGCGCGCCGTTCGGTGATGTCCTGGGTGGTGCCCCGCATGCCGACGATCGTGCCGGCTTCGTCGCGGATGATCTCGCCGCGGTGCACCATGTGCCGGGTCTGGCCGCGCACCACGAGCCGGTGCTCGACGACGAACGGCCGGCCGTCGGTGATCGACTGCGCCTGGGTCTCTTCGAAGACGGGGCGGTCGTCGGGGTGCACGCGCTGGGTCCACAGCTCGAGCAGCTCATGGCCGGTGCGCGGCGCGTCGCCACCGAGCTGGCGATGCATCTCGGCCGACAGCACCAACTCGTCGGACGCGAAGTCCCATCGCCAGTTCCCAATGCGGGCGAGGCGCTGCGCGTCTTCGAGTTGCTGCACGAGATCCGCGTTCGCGCGCAGCGCGTCGGTCTCGCGCTGCATCTCCTCGATCCGCTTGCGGTCGTCGATGTCGAGGCCGATGCCGACCATGCCGACGAACGCGCCGTGCTCGTCGCACACCGCACGACCGCGTCCTTCGAGCCAGTGCACGCTGCCGTCGGGCCAGACCACGCGGTGCTCGAACGTCAGGTCCTGGCCCGTGTCGCGGGCGTTCTCCACCGCGGCCATCGTCGTCTCGCGGTCTTCGGGGAGCACGCGCTCGAGGTACTCGTCGAAGGTGTGGACCGCGCTGGTCGGCTCGAGGCCGAAGCGCGCCTGCATGGCGTCGTCCCAGGTCACCTCGTCGGTGAGCGCGTTCCACGACCACATACCGAGACGGCCCGCATCGAGGACGAGGGCCAGGTGATGGTCGTTCGGGAACCGTTCCGGCTCCATGTTCATGATCCGGTCATCGGTGTGGGGTCCCTCCCGGGGGTCCCAATTGTTGCCGCGCGCGCGCCCGACGGCAAACGCCGAGCCACGCCACGCCGCGCGCGCACAGGTAGCCGAGGCCGAGCACGACCCAGCCGCCGACCGCGTCGAGCACCCAGTGGTTCGCGGTGACGACGATGCAGAAGAGGATCGTGACCGGATAGAGCGCGAGCAGCACCCGCACCCAGCGGCGACGCACCACGGGCCACAACGAGAGGGCCACCCACGTCGACCACCCGACGTGCAGGCTCGGCATCGCGGCGAACAGGTTGCCGAACTCGCGCACCGCTGCCGCGCTCGGCTGCCCGGCGGCGTCGAACGTCACCCGCACCTGGGGCCCGAAGTTGAAGTACCTCGCCGCGGTGTCGACGAAGTCGTAGTGCGCGGGCATGAGCCGCGGAGGAGTGAGCGGGTAGAGGAAGAAGCCGACGAGCGCGAAGCCCAGCATGAAGAGCAGGGTGTTGCGCCAGAGCAGGTAGCGCGCCGGCACGGCGCGGTACAGCCAGACCAGTGCCACGACCGGCAACACGAAGTGGATCGTGCCGTAGTAGATGTTCCAGAACGCGAGGAACCAGTCGGCACCGAGGAAGGCCTGCTGGATCGAGTGCTCGTGGTACAGGCCGAGGAACTGCTCGGCCGACACGATCTGCTCCGCGTGGTGCAGCGCCGCGGCGCTGGTGCCGGTCGCCTGGTCGCGCAGCCAGTCGTAGCCGAGGTACACGGCGATGGCGCCGAGCAGCTCGAGGATCCAGCCATGGCGCAGGCGCTTGCTGCGTGGGACCGGCTCCGTGCCCGAACGGGGATCCGGCTCCGTGCCGGAACGGGGATCCGGCTGCGTGCCGGAACGGGCGTCAGGCTGCGTGCCGGAACGGGGATCCGGCTGCGTGCCGGAACGGGGATCAGCCGGCGCGTTGGCGCGCTGCTCGACGTCGCGCATGGGCGGCGAGGATAGGGGCGCTCGCCCCTCGCGGCCGAGAGCGACCCGCGTACGCTGCGCCGCATGCCCACCGCGGTGATCGTCGACGCGCTCCGCACCCCGATGGGTCGCCGGCAGGGTGCGCTGTCGCCGTGGCACCCCGTGGATCTGGCTGCGCACGTGGTTCGAGCGCTGATCGATCACGTCGGGGTCGATCCCGCGCTGGTCGACGACGTCATCGTGGGTTGCGTGTCGCAGGTCGGCGAACAGGCGTTCAACATCGGTCGCAACGTGTCGCTCGCTGCAGGGTTCCCCGACTCGGTGGCGGGCACCAGCGTCGACCGTCAGTGCGGATCGTCGCAGCAGGCGGTGCACTTCGCCGCCCAAGGGGTGATCGCAGGCGCCTACGACCTCGTGATCGCGGCCGGGGTGGAGCACATGAGCCGGGTCCCGATGGGCGAGTCCGTCGTCGCCGCCGGCAGCCTCCCGTTCCGTCATGGCGCGGGCGACCCCTTCGGCACGGCGCTGCACGCGCGCTACCCGGGCCTCGTGCCGCAGGGGATCGCGGCGGAGACGGTCGCCGAGCGGTTCGCGCTCTCCCGCGACGAGCTCGACGCGTTCGCGCTCGAGTCGCATCGTCGGGCCGAGTGCGCGCGCAGCGCCGGTCGGTTCGCGTCCGAGATCGTCGCGGTGCCGCTGGTCGACGCGCCAGCGCTCGAGCACGACGAGACGGTCCGCGCGGCGGTCACCGCCGACTCGCTCGCCGCGTTCGCGCCCGCGTTCAAGCCCGGGGGCATCGTCACCGCGGGCAACAGCGCACCGGTCGCCGACGGCGCGGCCGCGGTGCTCATCGCGAGCGAGGAGCTCGCGGCGCGCCTCGGCCTGCACGCGCGTGCGCGGTTCGTCGGCTTCGCGGTGGCGGGTGCCGACCCCGTCGAGATGCTCACCGCGCCGATCCCCGCCACGCACAAGCTGCTCGAACGCGTCGGCGTCGGGATCGAAGCGATCGATCGGATCGAGGCCCACGAAGCCTTCGCGAGCTCGGTGCTCGCGTGGGCGAGGTCGCTGCACGCGGACTCGACCGTCATCAACGTCAACGGTGGTGCGATCGCACTCGGACATCCTCTCGGGGCGTCGGGTGCCCGCATGCTCGTGACCCTCGTGCACGAGCTGGAGCGCAGCCGGGCCCGTACCGGCGTGCAGGTGATGTCGGAGGGCGGGGGTACCGCCAACGCCCTGCTCCTCGAGCGGCTCTGATCCAGCGGCCGGGCGTCGGGCCCGACCCGGCGAGCCCGATCACACGAGGAGGTCCGTCGGGCGCGACGATGGTCACCGCATGGGTCTCGGGCTCCGCATCCTGATCGCCGTCGCCGTCGCCGTCACGCTCTACGTGATCGGCGCGTCGATGCTGCGCAAGTTCCACGTCGCGCCGCCCGCCGAGCCCGACCCCGACGACATCAAGCCGGTCAACCTGCGCTTCCGCTGCATCGTGTGCGGTGCCGAGGTCACGATGACGGCCGCCCAGGAAGGCGATCCCGAGGCGCCCCGGCACTGTCGCGAAGACATGGTCCTCGTCGACGCCTGATTGCCCGCCAAAGTTCTCCACCGTCTGTGGACAACTCTGTGCGAAATCACAGTCCTGGCGTTCGGACAATTCGCCCAGGAGGGACGCTGGAGGTTCGCGGGAGTCAGCGGAACATGGTGGAGAGCACGAACCCCGCGATCAGCAGCACCAGGCCGATGATCAGGAAGTTGTTGCTGGTCTCGCCTCCGGGCAACAGCTGCAGGTAGTTGCCCGCGATCACGACGATGCCGAGCGCGAGGCATG
>DASUMF010000328.1:0-8880 GCA_036277835.1 Acidimicrobiia bacterium | reverse complement strand
GTGACGCTTCCGCCGACGAGGAGCGCGGCCACGACGAGGATGATGACGAGACGCCGCGACGTTGGGACTCGTCGACCTGGCGCGGCGTCAGCCACGGCGGGGAGGCGGGGTGCGCGCGGCGGTGAGGGCGACCACGCCGCGCGCTCCGGCGGCGCGGAGGGCGAAGGCCGCGGCGGTGAGCGTCGCCCCGGTGGTGGTGACGTCGTCGACGACGAGCACCGTCGCACCGAACGTGCGCCGGGCCGCCGCGCGGCTGCGGACCGGCTCGAACCGGGGGCCGACGCGCCGCGCGTTCGCCGCGAGACCCGTCTGGGGTGGACCGGGCAGCCGGCCCACCAGCGCGCTGCACGGCAGCGCGAGCCGCCGCGCGACGTGACGGGCGAGGAGCTCGGCCGGGTCGAAGCCGCGGTCGCGCCGTCGCTGCGGGGTGGTGGGCGCCCACGTGACGGTGGTGACGTCGAGCACCTGCTGGACGGGCGGGATGTGGGCGGGAGGCATGTCGGCGACGAGGGCTTCGCACATCGCATCGGCCAGCCACGGCACGACCGCCCGCACGTTGCGGTACTTGACCCGGGCGACGAGCTCCCGCGCCACGCCGTCGTACGCGAAGGCGGCGGCCCAGCGATCGACGCCGGAGGGTGGTGCGCTCAGCGGCGCGGCACGCAGCCCGGCCTCGCACGACAGGCACAGCGGCTCGCCCGGCCGTCCGCAACCTGGGCACACGAGCGGGAACAGCGACGCGAGCACCACGCGACGGTAAAGGTTCGGTATGACATCGACGCGAGCGATCAAGGATTTTCGGGCCCCGGCCGATGTGACCCACGACACGTGCGGGGGCCGTGTCCGCACCCACCAGGAACGAAGCATCCGAACGAAAGGCCCCGACCGATGGACCTCTTCTTGAGCTGGGCCCGCTCGACCGTGGCGAACGTCGAGCACAGCCTCGGCCGCAGCGAGCGCTACTTCGACCGCATCCTCGTCGGGGTGCTCGTGGCACTCGCGGTGGCGATCGCCTTCCTCTTCACCCAGGCCGCCTGAGCACGCGTTCAGTACCGGTAGTGCTCGGGCTTGTACGGGCCCTCGACCGGGAGGCCGAGGTACGACGACTGGTCGTCGCTCAGCCGGGTGAGGTGCACACCGAGCTTCTCGAGGTGCAACCGGGCGACCTCCTCGTCGAGGTGCTTCGGCAGCGTGTACACCCGGCGCTCGTAGAAGTCCTGGTGCCCGAACAGCTCCATCTGCGCGATCACCTGGTTGGTGAAGCTGTTCGACATCACGAAGCTCGGGTGACCGGTCGCGCATCCCAGGTTGAGCAGCCGTCCCTCGGCCAGCACGATGATCGAGTGAGGGTTGTCACCCGTGGTGAAAACCCACTCGTCGACCTGCGGCTTGATCTCGATCCGCTCGATCCCCGGGAACTTCGCCAGCCCGGCCATGTCGATCTCGGTGTCGAAGTGCCCGATGTTGCCGACGATCGCGTTGTGCTTCATGCGCGCCATGTGGTCGACCGAGATCACGTTCATGTTGCCGGTCGCGGTGACGAACAGGTCGGCCGTCTCCACCACGTCCTCGACGGTGCGGACCTCGTAGCCCTCCATCGCCGCCTGCAGCGCACAGATCGGGTCGATCTCGGTGATGATGACGCGCGCGCCCTGGCCGCGGAGCGACTGCGCGCAGCCCTTGCCGACGTCGCCGTACCCGCACACCACCGTGACCTTGCCGGCGAGCATCACGTCGGTGGCGCGGCAGATGCCGTCGACGAGTGAGTGGCGACACCCGTACAGGTTGTCGAACTTCGACTTCGTCACCGAGTCGTTCACGTTGATCGCGGGGAACAGCAGCGTGCCCGCCTCGGTCATCTGATAGAGCCGGTGCACGCCGGTGGTGGTCTCCTCGGTGACGCCGATGATCTCCTCGGCCACGCGGTGCCAGCGCCGGTCGTCGGCTGCGAGCTCCTGGGTGAGGAGCTCGAGCACCACACGGAACTCGTCGTTGTCGGCGGTCGACGGGTCGGGCACCGCGCCGGCGCGCTCGAACTCGACGCCCTTGTGCACGAGCAACGTGGCGTCGCCGCCGTCGTCGAGGATCATGTTGGGACCGCGCGTGCCGTCCTCCCCCGGCACCGGCCACGACAAGGCGCGGTCGGTGCACCACCAGTACTCCTCGAGGGTCTCGCCCTTCCACGCGAACACGGGGATCCCCGCCGCGGCGATGGCGGCGGCGGCGTGGTCCTGGGTGGAGAAGATGTTGCACGACGCCCAGCGCACTTCCGCTCCGAGGGCGGTGAGCGTCTCGATGAGCACCGCGGTCTGGATGGTCATGTGCAGGGAGCCGGTGATGCGCGCACCGGCGAGTGGACGCGTCTCGGCGTAGCGCTCGCGCAGGGCCATCAGACCCGGCATCTCGTGCTCGGCCAGCTCGATCTCCTTGCGGCCGAACGTGGCCAGCGAGAGATCGGCGACCTTGAAGTCGGAGAAGCCCGCGGGCGCGGTCGTGGCGGTGGTCGCTGTCATCGAAACCTCACTGCTGTGAACGGGACTGGAGAAGCGGACCGCGCCACGTGGGCCGCGCGGCCGACCGATTCGATCCAGTCGGCCCGGATCACCGGGTGACAGCCTGAGGGCCCGACTCGAGCGCCAAGCGTAGCGCGCGCCGTCCGATATTTTCGTGCGTCACCCGACGGCACTCTGTGAAGCTGCGGCGATGGATCTCGAGCTGCGCCCCATCGTCGAAGACGAGCGCCCGGCGTTCTTCCGCGCCATCTCGACCGGGTTCGGCGACATCCCGCGCGACGAGCAGCTCGGCCCCTGGGGACTCGACCTCGAGCCGGACCGCACGCTCGCCGTGTTCGACGACGACGAGATCGTCGGCACCGCGGGCGCGTACTCGTTCGCGCTGACGGTGCCGGGAGGCGTGCAGGTGCCGACCGCGGGCGTCACCGTCGTCACGGTGCGCCCCACCCACCGGCGGCGCGGGCTCCTCGTCGGGATGATGGACGCGCAGCTCGACGACGTCGCGCGTCGCGGTGAGCCGCTTGCCGCGCTCACCGCGTCGGAATCGTTGATCTACGGAAGGTTCGGGTACGGGCAGGCGACCGTCGTCACGCGCTGGGAGCTCGACACCGACTTCGCCGCGCTCACCTCCCCACCCGACACGGGCGGGCGCCTTCGCCTCGTCGATCCTGCCGCCGCGCCAGCGCTCGTCGGCCCGGTGTACGACCACGCCGCCCGCGCGCGCGTCGGTGAGGTCTCGCGCGGGCCGGGTTGGTGGACGCACCTCTACGACCAGCGCCGGGCACGCGCGCGCGACGACCGCCCCTTCTTCACCGTCGTGCACGAGGACCACACGGGCGCGGTCGACGGGTTCGCGCGCTACTCGGTCGAGCAGCACTGGCCGCACGGGCAGGCCGGGCACACGTTGCACGCGCACGAGGTCGTCGCGACCCGTCCCGACACCGAGACCGCGCTGTGGCGCTACCTCCTCGACGTCGACCTGGTCGCGACGGTCGCGACGGTCGACCGGCCCCTCGACGAGCAGCTCCGGTGGCGTCTCGTCGATCCGCGTCGTCTCCGCGTCACGACGACCGTCGACCACCTCTGGGTGCGCGTGGTCGACGTCGGCGCCGCGTTGGCGGCACGCACGTACGGTGCAGACGACGCGCTGGTGCTCGAGCTGGTCGACGGCTTCCGCCCGGCCAACAGCGGCTGCTGGCTCGTCGACGGGGGCCCCGACGGCGCGGCATGCGCGCGCACCGACCGCGAACCCGACCTCACGTTGTCGATCGCCGACGTCGGCGCGCTCTACCTCGGCGGCGTCGACGCGACCACGCTCGCGCGTGCTCGTCGCGTGGAGGAGCGCACGAGCGGTGCCGTCACTCGCGCGGATGCCTTCTTCGCGTCACACCCCGCCCCCTGGTGCAGCACCCACTTCTGACTCCGAGTCAGTCGGGCGTGGCGAGGCGGGCCTTGAGCTGGGTGATGGCATCGATCGGACCGGGGTCGACGTCGTTCGCGAGCGCCATGTAGTAGCTCGTCCAGTCGCCGAGGTACATGAGGTCGAGGAGCTGCGCGAGGCGGCCCTCCCCTTCCGCCTCGACGACGAGCACCTGGTGCAGGGCCTCCTCGATCATCTCCCGGGTCGCGGCGACCTTGCGCTCGAGCTGCGGGTGCTCGAGTCCGTGATGCAGCTCGACGAGGGTGAACAGCTGACGGGTGACGTCACCGTGCTGGCCCCACCCGCAGATCTCGTTGTGGTCGAGCTCGGGGAACACGTTCCAGAACGCCGGCGCCTTGGCGTTCTCGTTGATCGACGCCTTCCAGCGCGCCGCCGCCACACCACCGAGTCCACCGGAGCCGTAGACGATCGGGATGGTCCGGTCGATCTTGCGGGCGAGCTCGCGCGCCGGGTTGCGCGCGGGATCGGACTCGGGCGCGCACGCGTCGCGACGTTGCTTGAGCTGCTCCTGGGCCTTCGCGAGGCTCGCGTGCGCCTCGGGCAGCATGCCCATGCGGAACAGGACGACGAAGAGCGGCGCGACGAGCGCCCCGAGCGCGAGGCGGGGCATCGGGATGTCGGGGGTGCACGGGATGTGCAGCGCGCCGTCGGCGCGGCCCACCTCCGCGAGCTCGCCGCCGTTCGAGATCGTCACGAGGCGAGCCCCGCCGGCGACCGCGCCCCGCGCCATCTCGACCGTCTCCTCGGTGTTGCCGGAGTACGACACCGCGAACGCGAGCGTGCGCGGACCGACGAACCTCGGCGTGCGGTAGTGCTTCAGCACCGTGACCGGAACCGGCAACGTGGCCGTGCCGACGGCCTGCACGACGTCGCCCGCGATCCCCGAGCCACCCATGCCGAGCACGACGACGTTGTCGATGTCGGCCGGATCGGGCAGCGCGGCGCGGTCGAGCCGTCCGGCCCGTTCGTGCGCGGCCGCGAGTTGCTCGGGGAGCGAGCTCAGGGCCTCGCCGATCTGCATCGAGTCGACGGTCACGGCGCGACTCAGGCCTCGAACGTGGGTGCGATGCCGTCGGCCGCCGCCTTCGCGAGCAGGCGCTCGTGCTCGGCGTCGTCGACGTCGGTCGCCTCGTCGACCAGCATGATCGGGATGTCGTCGCGCACGTCGTAGCGACGGTGGAGGCGCGGGTTGTAGAGCGCCGACTCGTCGTCGAAGTACAGCAGCGGGCCCTTGTCCTCGGGGCACGCGAGGATCTCGAGCAACTTCGGGTCGAGCGCCATCTCTACTCCTGGTCTGCCGGCCCGCGCACGAGCGCGAGGACGTCGTCGGTGTGCTGATCGCACTCGGCCGGGGTGCGCGCCTCGAGGTTGAGGCGCAGCAACGGCTCGGTGTTGCTGGGGCGGAGGTTGAACCACCAGTCGCCGAGGTCGACGGTGAGACCGTCGAGCCGATCCTGCTCGGCACCCGAGAACGACTCGGCGACCTGCTCGATCACCGCGGCCGGGTCGGCGACCCGCGTGTTGATCTCGCCCGACTGCGAGTAGCGCTCGAACGGCGTGCGCAGCTCCGACAGCGGCGTGCCGGAGCGCGAGATCTCCTCGAGGACCATGAGCGCGGCGATCACACCGGAGTCGGCGCGGAAGTTGTCGCGGAAGTAGTAGTGCGCGGAGTGCTCGCCGCCGAACACCGCGCCCGTCTCGAGCATGACCTGCTTGATGAAGGAGTGGCCGACCCGGCTGCGGATGGGCACGCCCCCGTTCTCGAGCACCACCTCGGGCACCGCCTTGGAGCAGATGAGGTTGTGCACGACCGACTCCCCCGGGTGCCGCCGCAGGATCATCGCGGCGAGGATCGCGGTGGTCGTGGAGCCCGACACCGGCTGTCCGGCGTCGTCGACGAGCACCACACGATCGGCGTCGCCGTCGAACGCGAGCCCGACGTCGGCGCCGCTGCTCAGGATCGCGGCCTGGAGATCCTTCAGGTTCTCGACGTTGCTGGGATCGGCCGGGTGGTTGGGGAACGTGCCGTCGAGCTCGGGATACAGGTGCTCGACGTGGAACGGCAACCCCGAGAGCACCGCGGGCACCACGAGCCCACCGACGCCGTTCGCGGTGTCGGCGACGACGCGCAGCGGACGGAGCGCGCCGACGTCGACGAACGACCGGACGTGTGCGACGAACGCACCGAGGAGGTCGCGCCGCTCGACGCGCCCGGGATCCTCGCCGCGCTCGAGCAACCCGCCCGCCACCATCGCCTTGATCTCGGCGAGGCCGGTGTCCTGACCGATCGGCGCGGCGCCGGCCCGGCAGAGCTTCACGCCGTTGTACTGCGCGGGGTTGTGGCTGGCGGTGAACATCGCGGCCGGCGCGTCGAGGGTGCCCGCGGCGAAGTAGGCGAGGTCGGTGGAGGCGAAGCCGAGATCGATGACGTCGGCGCCCGCGATCGTGGCGCCTTCGGTGAACGCCGCGGCCAGCGGATCCGACGACGGACGCGCGTCGCGTGCGACCAGCACGCGCGCCGCGTTGGTGAACGCCACGAAGGCGTTCCCGATCCGCCGGGCTACCGACTCGTCGATCTCGTCGGGATAAATGCCGCGAACGTCATAGGCCTTGAAGATGGAGTCGAGCGAATCGGCCACGGAGAGCCTCGGGTTCTCAACGCTCTTGTGCAGAGCGGAGCGGAAAGCGTACCCGGCGAGGGCCCGCCGATCGCATGGGATCCCCGCGCCGGCGTCGGGTGAGCCGTCGGCCCCACCACGCCAGGAAGCCGACGCCGACGACGCCGAGCACCGTGAGGATTCGGCCCGTCCACTCCACCGGGGTCGTGCCGTAGGTGAGCTCGACGTGGCGCGAGGTCGGCACCACCACCATGAAGTTCGGCGTGGCCCGGTAGGGCCCGTCGCCGCCGGAGACCTGCCAGTTCGGGTAGTACGACGTCTTGACCATCACCGGCACGCCGGTGCGCGAGACGTCGAACGAGATCTTCTCGTCGGTGGTGTGGATGTTCGTGACCTCCACCGGCGCCAGCGGCTCCTTCGTCGCATCACGCGCCTCGAGCATCGGCGCACGCGCCCACGACGAGGGGCCGTCGTCGGTGAGCGGGCGGTCGAGTGCGGTCGGGTCGTTGAACCACGGCACGCCGAGGCACTCCCACGGACCGAGATCGGTGACGCCCACCGTGCCGGCCGGGGGCTCCGTGCGACCCTCGCACTCCCAGTTCGGCGCCTCGTGCAGCCCGGTGGCGACGACCGGCTCGTACGACAACGGCGCGACGGTCTCCGAGCCGCTCACCTCGTAGATGGTCCAGCCGCTCGGCGGCACCTTGTCGAGGTCGGGAACGGTCGCGACCTGGTGCAGCGCCGGATTCGCGGCCGCCTTCGCGTTCGCTTCGGCGGTGGTGGCCGCGTAGTAGCGCACGCCGAGCAGCTGGAGGTACTGCACGCCGAGGTCGAAGTCGGCGAAGGATCGATACGGGAGACCGCGCACCGCGTTCGACGGTTGTGGTGTGAGCGTCGCGGCGGCCAGGAAGTGATAGCCGGTGGTGCCGGCCGCCTCGTAGTAGAGACCCTCCATCGAGGTGATGCGACCGTCGGTCCAGTACGGCAGGAGCATGAGCGCGAGCGGTGTGCCATAGGTGCCGATGGCCTGGTTGCCTTCCCAGAACATGCGGCCTGGTGGCAGCGCGGCCGCGGTGTCCATGAAGGCGTGGTACTCGGGCCACGACTTGAGCGTGAAGTTCGCGGGGTCGCCGCCCTCGTAGCCGGTGTAGTTGTACTTGGCCCAGTAGGTCTGGTACCCGCGCGTCGCGTGCACGCGCACGAGCGCGACGGAGGTGAAGAGCGCCAGGGTCGCGACGATCGCGACCACACGCACCGCGGCGCGCGCCACGTCGTCGCCGCGCACGCGCCGCGCCGCGGGCTCGTCGCCGCCGGGCTCGTCGTCGTACGGCGCGGGGCCGTACACCAGCCACGACGCCAGATCTCCTGCCCAGCGCGCCAGCTCGGCGGCGCCGAGCGCCGCCAACAGGTACAGCATGAGGTACCAGAAGGGCAGCAGCCGGAGGTTCCACGCCGGCGCCTTGCCGAGCACGTCGCGCAGCACCTCCCATCCCCAGAACACGGCGCCGGCCGCCACGAGGATGCCGACCACGTCGAGCGCGGCCCGTCGGCGGTACGCGATCCCCCCGCCGACGGCGACGAGCGCGAGCGGGTAGAGGAACCACATCTCCGAGAGGAACATCCAGTCGAGCTGGTGCTGGATCGGCTCGTACCGCATGTCGGTCGTGTAGCCGAGCGAGGCCGCGAGCGGGAGTGACCACACGGCGGTGAGGAGCCCACCGACAACGAGGATCGCGGCGACGCGCGTGAAGGAGCGCAGCGGCCGACGGATCAGCCACAACACGCCCGCGCCGTACACCGCGAACACGGCAACGACGAGATGGCTCATCGCAGTCGCGGCGAGCAGCAGCGCAGGCAGCCAGAGGTTGACGCGCGAGCGTCGCTCCACCTCCAACGCGCGAGCGAGGGTGCCGAGGAAGCACAGCGCGAGGGCGAGCGCGATCGTGAACGAGTACTCCCCCGCCAACGTGCTGGTGAGCGTGCCGCCCATGATGTGGTGATCGAAGCGCATCGTGGCGTCGCCGCCGTCCTTGAAGAACAGGAAGGCGGTGGCGCCGACGGCGAAGAGCGCCGGCGCCGGCCGCGGCGCCCGGATGCCGCGCCCGAACACGTACGCCGACGCGGGGAGCGCCACCGGTCCGAGCGCGGTGACGAGCTTGAACGCGACGTTGTACGGCATCACCAGGTCGAGCGCGACGATCAGCAGCGCGGGGAACGGGAAGTAGAACTGCCCCGCGGGAAAGCCCGCGTAGTAGTCAGGGCTCCAACCCGTGAGCCGCCACGGCAACAGGTGGTCGCGCAGGAACGC
>DASUMF010000327.1:0-2544 GCA_036277835.1 Acidimicrobiia bacterium | reverse complement strand
CAAGGTGCTCGCCGCGCCGACGATCGAGCCAAATGAAGCGACGTTCTCGTCGTTCGGCGGCACCGCCGTGGTCTCCGGTGGCGCCGGCGGGTTCACCCAACGTGAAGCGAAGCGGGTCGCTGCCCTGATCGCGATCGCCCGATGATCGGCGAGGCCTGACGTGCGCAAGTACTGGATCTTCCTCATCGTGTCGTTGGTCCTGATCTTCGGCACCTTCATCGCCACCTTGGCTTCCGGCAACGCTCCCGTGCTCGGTCTCGACCTGCAAGGCGGGGTGTCGGTGGTGAAGTCGCCGGTCGGCAAGTACACCAACGACTCGCTCGACGTCGCGGTCGACGTGATCCGCAACCGCGTCGACAGCCTCGGCACCCTCGAGCCGGAGATCACGCGGCAGGGGAGCGACATCGTCATCGACCTCCCCGGCGTGAAGAACCGCGACCGGGCGATCAAGCTGGTGGGTGAGACGGGCGAGCTCCGGTTCCGTCCAGTGCTCCTGGCGCCCGGGGCGGTGCCGCCCAAGCCGGGCGCGGCGGTGCCACCGTCGACGAGCTCGACGACCGCGCCGACGAGCACGACGGCCGCGCCCACACCGGAGGCGACGGCCGCCGAGCTCGCGGCCGCACAGCAGGCCGTCGCGAGCTGCGACGCCAACGCCGTCGCCGCGTTGCCGTCGGCGCCGACCACCACGCGTGGCAAGGACACGCGCGACGCCTGTGTGATCCTGCCCGACAAGGACAGCCCGAAGGTCCGCTACTACCTCGGCCCCGCCGGCCTCACCGGCAAGGTGGTCGCGTCGGCCAAGGCGGAGTTCATCTCGAGCGAGGGCTGGACGGTGAAGATGGATCTCACCGACGACGGCAGCGCGCAGTGGGACCAGCTCGCCCAGCAGCAGTTCCACCAGCAGGTGGCGATCGTGCTCGACGGTGAGGTGCGCTCCGCGCCCACGATCCAGCCCAACGACGCGGCGTTCACGTCGTTCGGCGGCACCGCGGTGATCTCGGGCGGTGCCGGCGGGTTCTCCTCTGGTGACGCGCAGGACCTCGCCAAGCTCATCAACTACGGCGCGCTGCCGGTGCGGCTCAAGACCGTGAACGTCGAAGACGTGTCACCGACGCTCGGCGAGGACCAGCTGCGGGCCGGCATCATCGCCGGCCTCATCGGCCTCGCCCTGGTCGCGATCTACATGCTCGTGTTCTACCGGCTGCTCGGCCTGGTGGTGATCTTCGGCCTGATCCTGAGCGGGATGACGCTGTACACGTTGGTCACGTATCTCGGGTCGTCGGTGAACCTCACGCTCACGCTCGCGGGTGTCACCGGCATCATCGTGTCGGCCGGTGTCACGGTCGACTCGTACATCGTCTACTTCGAACGCCTCAAAGACGAGGTGCGCGCCGGCGCCACCGTGCGCGCGTGCGCCGACCGCGCGTTCCACCGCTCGTTCCGCACCATCCTCGCCGCCGACCTCGTGTCGCTGATCGGTGCGGGGGTCCTCTACTTGCTGGCCATCGGGAGCGTGCGCGGCTTCGCGTTCTTCCTCGGCCTCTCGACGATCGTCGACCTCGTGCTGTCGTACTTCGTGATGTACCCGCTCGTGGTGCTCATGTCGCGCCGTCCCGAGCTCGTGCGGATGAAGGGCATCGGGATGGCGGCCGGGCTCGACGCACCGGGGGTGATGGCATGACGCAGACCACCGACGTCGACACCGCGGCGCCGCGCCGCCGCAACACGTTCTCCGACCTCTACCACGAGCGCACGCACTACCAGTTCATCGCGCACACCCGTCGCTGGATGATCATCTCCGGGATCCTGATCCTGATCTCGATCTCGGCGTTCGTGTTCAAGGGCCTCAACCTCGGCATCGAGTTCGAGGGCGGCACGCAGTGGCAGTTCACCGTGGCGCATGGAGGCGCGTCGATCGACGACGTGCGCAACGTCATCGACCCGCTCGGACTCGGTGACGCCAAGGTGCTCATCCTGGGCGACAACGGCGCTCGGGTGCAGTTCGAGGAGACCTCCGCGGCGAAGCAGCAGGAGGTGCGCGCCGCGTTGGCGAAGTACGCCGGCATCCAGGCGTCGGAGGTGAGCCTCACGAACGTGGGCCCGACGTGGGGCGACAAGGTCAGCAACAAGGCGCTCAAGGCGCTCGTCGTGTTCTTCGCCGTGCTCGCGCTGTACCTCACGTTCCGGTTCGAATTCCGCATGGCCATGGCGGCACTGATCGCGGTGCTCCACGACGTGATCATCACCGTCGGCGTGTACGCGGTCACCGGCTTCGAGGTGACGCCGGCCACCGTCGTCGCGTTCCTGACGATCCTCGGCTTCTCGCTCTACGACACCGTCGTCGTGTTCGACAAGGTGAAGGAGAACGAGGCGCGGCTCGGCACGGTGCCGGGCGACACCTACTCCACCATGGTGAACCGCTCGCTGAACCAGGTGCTGATGCGCTCGCTCAACACGTCGATCGTCGCGGTCCTCCCGGTCGCGTCGTTGCTGTTCGTCGGCACGTTCGTGCTCGGGGGCCAGACGCTCAAGGACTTCGCGCTC
>DASUMF010000326.1:0-3077 GCA_036277835.1 Acidimicrobiia bacterium | reverse complement strand
ACGATCTCCGCCTCGCTGGCAGCGGCACCTCGTTGCACTTCGTGCCGGCCGAGCGCGCACCACCGCGAGCAGCCCCGCCGTGACCGGGCGACGTGTGAGGAGCGAGGTCGACGTTCGGTGCATGTGTCGGTCGAGGAGGTTGTGCGTTGTCAGTCGAAGAGGTCGGGCTGCTCGCGCACGATTCGCTGGTAGAGCGGCTGGAACGACGCGTAGCCGGCCACGTCGGAACCGACCTGGGCACGGGTGAGGCGCGCCATGTCGGCGTCGATGAGCACGGGCGTGCCTGCGGCCTCTGCGAGGAGCTGCGCCTGGCAGGTGCGTTCCATGGTCACGAACCACCACACGGCCTCGTCGACGGACTTGCCGACGGTGAGCAGCCCGTGGTTGCGCAGGATCACGGCCTTGTTGTCGCCGAGTGCGTGCGCGATCCGCTTGCCCTCTTCAGGATCGATCACCACGCCGGTGTAGTCGTCGAACAGGGAGTTGTCCTCGAAGAACGAGCACGCATCCTGCGTGAGCGGATCGAGGAGTCGTCCGAGCGACGACCACGACTTGCCGTGGATCGAGTGCGAGTGCGCGGCTGCGATCACATCGGGGCGCGCCGCGTGCACGGCCGAGTGGATCGCGAACGCGGCGCCGTTCACCGTGCCCTCGCCCTCCACCACCTCACCCTGGTCGTTCACCAGCAGGAGGTCCGACACCCTGATGTGCGCGAACGGCATGGCGAACGCGTTCACCCAGAAGTGGTCGAGGTGCTCGGGGTCGCGGGCGGTGATGTGACCGGCCACCCCCTCCTCGAAGCCGAACTTGGAGAATAACCGGAAGCCGGCGGCGAGGCGCTCCTTGCGGTGGCGGCGCTCCTCGTCGATCGACGCGAACTCGGGGAGGTACCAGCGCGCATCCGCGCCCGTGATCGCCTCGAACGGTTCGGGTGCCTGCTCGTCGTTGGCCATGGTGGACTCACTCTCTTCGTGTGTCTCCCACCACGGTACTCACGCGCCGAACCCGACGAGCACGACGACGCCGGCGCCCATGGTGGGGCACGTCGCTCGCACGACCGACGCCGTTTCGGGCATTCGACAGCGCACCGGTGGGTCGCCGTAACCTCGGGTCCGATGCGCGTCGCGGCCATGGACCTCGGGACGAACTCGTTCCATCTCCTCGTGGCCGACGTGCACCCCGACGGCCACATCGACCCCCTCGTGCGCGAGAAGGAGATGCTGCGGCTCGGCGACGTCGTCAGCCGCCACGGCTACATCCCGCCCACCGCCGCCGACCAGGCCGTCGCCACCGTGCGCCGGTTCCGGCTCCTCTCCGACGCCGCGTCGGCGGACGAGATCCACGCACGCGCGACGAGCGCGATCCGCCGTGCAACCAACGGCGGTGAGGTCGTGGACCGCATCGAGGAGGAGACGGGCGTCCGCGTCGAGGTCATCAGCGGTCACGAGGAGGCACGGCTCATCTTCGGTGCGGTGCGGGCCTCGGTGGTGCTCGACCCTGCCCCCGCGCTCTGCTTCGACCTCGGCGGCGGCAGCCTCGAGGTGATGATCGGCGACCGCAGCGCGCTCCGATGGGCCACCAGCCTGCCGCTGGGCGTCGCCCGCCTCACCGCGGAGCTCGTGCACTCCGACCCGATCGACAAGGGCGATCGGCGCGCGCTGCGCGACCGCATCGTCGGCGAGCTCGAACCGGTGCGTCGCGCGGTCGCCGAGTTCTCGCCTCGCCTCGCCGTCGGGAGCTCGGGAAGCCTCGAGGCGCTCGCGCAGATGGTGGCCGCCCGCCGCGACGAAGACACCCCCTCGTCGCTCAACCAGCTCACGATCTCGCGCGACGAGTTCCTCGTCGTGCACAAGGAGATCCTCGGGTCCACCGCGGCCGAGCGTCTCCGCATCCCGGGCCTCGACGCGCGGCGCGTCGACCTCATCGTCGCCGGGTCGATGGTGCTCGCCACCGCGATGGAGGTCCTCGACTTCGATGCGCTCACCATCTCCGAATGGGCGCTGCGCGAGGGCATCGTGCTCGACGCGGCCGACCGCCACGATCCCACCGACTGGTCCGACGACCCGCACGCGATCCGTCACGAGTCGGTGGAGGGTCTCGCGCAGCGCTGCAACTGGGCGGAGGCCCACGCCCGCAAGGTCGCGTCGCTCGCGCTCACCTTGTTCGACGCCACCGCGGGCGTGCACCACCTCGACGCCACCGACCGCGAGCTGCTCGAGCACGCCGCGCTGCTGCACGACATCGGCGAGCACGTGTCGAGCTCGGGTCACCATCGCCACAGCGCGTACCTGGTGCGCAACGGCCAGCTGCGCGGCTTCGCGCCCGACGAGATCGAGCTGCTCGCCGCCGTCGTGCGCTGGCACCGCCGCGGCGAGCCGCGCATGTCCGACGACTTCCCGCTCCTCGACGCCGACGCGATGACCCGGGTGCGGGGCCTCGCCGCCCTGCTGCGAATCGCCGACGGCCTCGACCGCAGCCGTGAGGGCATCGTCGCCGACATCAGCGTGTCGGTCACACCCTCGCTCGTGCTGATCCGCCCCCGCACCGTCGGTGGCGCCGACCCCGAGCTCGAGGTGTGGGGCGCTCGTCGCAAGCGCGGCCTGCTCGAGAAGGTGCTCGACCGCGAGGTCGAGCTCACCAGCCCCGGCAGCCCCGCGTCGGAAGACCGGGTACCGCCGACATAGCGTGCCGAACATGGAGTCCGTCCCGATCGGCGACGAGTGGGTCACCACCGACGACGCGATCGCGGTGCGATCCCCGTACGACGGGCACGAGCTCGGGCAGGTCCCCTCGTGCGAGGCCGACCACGTGGCGCGCGCGGTCGCCGCCGCGGTGGAGGCGCGCCGCCGACCGTTCCCCGCCTGGGAGCGCGCCGCGGTGCTCGATCGCGCCGCCGGGCTGCTCGCCGAGCGGGTCGAGCAGTTCGCCCGCACGATCGCCGAGGAGGCGGCCAAGCCGATCAAGACCGCGCGGGTCGAAGCACAGCGCGCGGTGTCGACGTTCACCTTCGCCGCCGCCGAGGCCCGCACGCTGGCGGGCCGGATGGTGCCCATGGACGCGTCGGAGGCCGGGGCGGG
>DASUMF010000325.1:0-11464 GCA_036277835.1 Acidimicrobiia bacterium | reverse complement strand
CGCGAGCTCGACTGCCCGGTCGTCGCGCTGTCGCAGCTGAACCGCCAGCTCGAGTACCGCCAGGACAAGCGCCCGATGCTCGCCGACCTCCGTGAGTCCGGAGGTCTGGAGCAGGACGCCGACGTCGTCGCGTTCATCTACCGCGACGACGTGTACAACCCGGAGTCGGATGATCGGGGCAAGGCAGAGGTGATCATCGCCAAGCACCGAAACGGCCCCACCGGCAAGGCCGAGCTCGCGTTCCTCCCGCAGCGCGCCGAATTCGAGAACATGGCGCGCGACTAGCTGGGAGATCGTCTCGGGCTCCCGAGACTGCGCACCCTCCTCCTCGCGTGCACCTCCGCATCGCTGGCGCTCGCTCCGGCGCAAGGCTTCGTCGGAGCGCACTCCGTCTCGTGACCCCTGAAATTCCCACCTAGGGCTTGCAGTAGAGAGTGATAAAGATATATCTTGATGTTACAGAGATTCTCGGAGTGAGAACTCGTACATTCGATAGAGGAGACATCATGGGACATCGAGATGAGGGACGGGGCCGAGGGGCCGAGGCAACGAGCGGGCAGGTCGGCGGCCGACGGCAGCGGTGGGACGGGCCTGACGGTGGTGGCATGCCGGGGTTCGGGATGCACGGTCCGCCGTTCGGGCGCGGGCGGGGTCGCGGGATGCGCGGTGGGCAGGGTCGCCGTCGCCGTGGCGACGTGCGGGCCGCCGCGCTGGCGCTCCTGGCGGAGCGGCCGATGCACGGGTACGAGATGATCCAGGAGCTCGACGAGCGCACGTCCGGCGTGTGGCGACCGAGTCCGGGCGCGGTGTACCCGGCGCTGCAGCTGCTCGAGGACCAGGGTCTGGTGACCGCGGCCGACGTCGACGGCAAGCGCCGCTACCAGCTCACCGACGCGGGCCGGGCCGAAGTGCCCGAGCAGGCGCCGTGGGACGACGTCACCCGTGGCATCGACCCGGTGCAATTCAAGCTGCGCGACGCGATCGGCGACATCGCACTGGCCGCGACGCAGGTGTCTCGGGCCGGCACGCCCGAGCAGCGCGCGGCGGCAGCCGAGCTGCTCGCCCGTACGCACCGCGGCCTCTACGCCATCCTGGCGCAGGAGCCCGAACCGTCGGCGGGCGACGCGTCGTAGTCAGCGCGTGAGCGCGGAGATCGCGGGCGGGGCGAGCGATCGCCCCGCCTGTGCGGCCTCGGCGATGGGTTCACCGGCCACGAGCCGCAGCGGTACCTGGCCGGCCCACACGGGCAGGTCGAGGTCGTCCTCGTCGTCGTTCGGCCCACCGGTGCGCACCTTCGCCGCACCCTCGTGGATCGGCACGCGCAGCAGCGAGGTCGCCCGCAGCTCGGACGCCGTCGGTGGCCTCGCCACCGCGCTCCGCCCGCGCACCGAGTGCTCGACGATGGCGTCGAACGCGGAACGCTGCTCGTCGGTGTCCTCGACCCGGGCGGCGATGCCGAACAGCACGACCGAGCGGTAGTTCATCGAGTGGTGGAAGGCCGAACGCGCGAGCACGAGGCCATCGAGGATCGTGACCGTCACGCACACCGGGGCGTCGACGAGCGCGCGCAGCATGGCGTTGCCGGCTGCACCGTGCAGGTACAGCGCGTCGCCGATTCGCCCGTAGGTCATCGGCAACACGCGGGGCTCGGCGTCGACCACGAAGCCGACGTGCGCGATGTAGGCCTCGTCGAGGATCGCGTGCACGGTCGCCGCGTCGTACCGCCCGCGATCGGCGAGCCTTCGCACCGCGCTGCGCCGTGTGCGCAGGAGCGCGGCTGACTGCGCGGCTGACGGATCGGGTGTCGTGGCCATCGTCCCATCGTCGTCGATCCAGCGGTGAGCGTCAGGCGGGTTTCTGTCGACGACGATCAGACGAGGTCGGGCACCACGTGCTCGATGCCGTCGAGCAGCACGTCGACGTCGGGCCACCAACGACCGGCGCTCAGGTGTGCGAGCGCGTCGACAGCTCCGGTCGCGTTCGCGATCGGAACCACGCGCGCCGGCGCGGCCCGGTGCAGCACACCCAGGTACCAGTGGCGCCGCGTGGCGCTCCACTGCTCGGCGTCGAGCACGAGGTAGTAGTCGGGCAGCTCGATCGAGCCGACCCGCCACCGTGCGAGCGTCGCCTGCACGGCCACCTCGAGCTCGCCGATCGGGCCCTGCTCGTCGAAGCGGCGCACCCACGCGTCGGCGACCGCCGCGAGCGGGTCGGCGTCGTGCACGCAGTACGGCGCATGGATGCGGGTCGCTTCGGAACAGGCCGTGACGGCGCGGTCGAGTGGGTCGTCGCCCTCCGGGAGCACGCTCACCACGTTGGTCTCGGCGCCGAGCCGTTCGACGCAGGCGCGACTCGCCTCGCCCACGACGGCGACAACGGTGGTCGAGGTCCGGCGGGCCGTCGCGCGCACGTCAGAAGAGGCGCAGGTCGACGGGCGCGCCGGCCCGGAGCTCCTCGAGGTCGATCTCCACGCACGCGATGCCGCGGCTCTGCGCGAACACCTTCGCCTGCGGCTTGATGCGCGTGGCGACGAACATGCCTCTCGTCGGCGCGAGGTTCGGGTCGAGGTCGAGGCGCTCCTGATAGCGGATCAGCTGCTCCACGCCCGCGATCTCACCGACCCGCTTCACCTCGACCACCACCGCGTTGTCGTCACCGTCGCGACACAGCAGGTCGACGGGCCCGATGTCGGTCGGGTACTCACGTCGCACCAGCCGGAAGTCGTCGCGCAGCGCAGCCACGCGCTTGGCGAGCAGCTCCTGGAGCTCTGCTTCCACGCCGTCCTTGGCCAGGCCGGGGTCGTCGCCGAGCTCGACCGAGTAGTCGTGCACGATCTCGTGCAGCTCGATCACCAGCGCCTCCCCACCCGGAGTCGTGCACTCGATGCGGCCGTCGGCCTCGCGCACCACGCACGGAGGATTCATCCAGTTGAGCGGCTTGTAAGCCTTGGCGTCGGCGTGGATGGCGATCGAGCCGTCGGCCTTGAACACGAGGAGCCGCAACGCCGGGGGCAGGCGCGCACCGAGGCGGCCCGAGTACTCCACCGAGCAGTTCGCCACCACGAGTCGCACCGCGCGTTCGTACCACGTGGCGGAACGCCGCGGCGCCTCGAACACCGCGTCTTCGCGGCCGGACCCGAGTACGCTCCCCGGACTCGAGCGGGGAGGGACCGATGCTCATCGTCGGCGCGTACTACGACGGCTTCTACAAATTCGTGCTGGTGTTGCACATCCTGTGCGCCATCATCGGCTTCGGTGCCGTGTTCCTCAACATGGTGTACAGCCTGGAGATGCGCAAGCATCCCGGCCCCGGGGGCCTCGCGATCTTCGACGCCAACTTCCGGGTGTCGGAGATCGCGCAGTACTTCATCGTCGCGGTGTTCGTGCTGGGGTGCGCGCTCGTCGGCCTGAGCGACAGCGTCATCGAGTTCTCCCAGACCTGGATCTGGTTGGCGATGCTCCTCTTCGTGATCGCGTTCGGGATCTCGCACGGTGTGCTGAGGCCGGCGCTCAAGCGGATGCGCGTGCTCATGGGCGAGATGCAGGAGAACCCGCCGAGCATGGAAGGCGGCGTGATGCCGCCGCAGGTCACCGAGATGATCGGCCTGGCCAAGCGCATCGCGCCCACCGGCCTGATCCTCGATCTGTTCCTGATCGCCATCCTCTGCCTCATGGTCTGGCGCCCCGGCTTCTGAGGTCGCATCCAGGCGCCTGACGCCGAGGGGCGACGCGCCACACGCCCGTCGTACGATGCTCCTGTGATCCTCGGCGCCTTCTACGACGACGTGCTCCGCGAGCTCATCGTGGCCGTCGGAGCAGCGCTCTTCGTCGCCAACGTGTACGCGTTGATCCGGCGCAAGGCCGATGCCGACCGCGTGAGCGCCAACACGGTGTCGCGCGCTCGTCCGGGCAGCCCGGTGCGCTCGCAGGCGAACCCCGCCGAGAAGCGCGAGCTCGCGCAGGTGCCGATCGTGCGCACGGTGCTCTACGCGTCGATCGGCTTCGTCGTCATGGTCGCCGGGATCGCATCGCTCACCACCTGAGCGACGTGCCCACCTGTCGTGGGTACGGTGCAAGCGTGAGCCGGATCCTCCGCACCACGACCGCCACCCTGGGCGTGCTCCTGCTGACGTGCGCGGTCGCCTCGTGTGCGAGCTCGGACGATGCATCGAAGAGCGCTGGGTCGTCGGGCGCAAAGGCCACCACGACGCGACCGAATGATCCAGCCGACGCTGCCGCGGCGTACGTCGGGCTCACCAAAGCAGCCGCCATCGCTCGCGCGGAGCGCGAGCAGCGGCCTTGGCGCATCGGTCGGGAAGACGACGAGCAGTTCATGCTCACCCAGGACTTCGTCGAGAACCGCGTGACGTTCGAGCTCGACGACGGCAAGGTCACGAAGGCGACCCTCGGGTAGCCTGGCCCGCCTCGCGGGTGTAGTTCAGCGGCAGAACATCAGCTTCCCAAGCTGAGAACGCGGGTTCGATTCCCGTCACCCGCTCCACCGTCCATCTCGCTCGATCGACGCGGCTGGGTCAGAGCGTCGTTGCCGCGCTCGCGATGCGCCGATCGTCACCCGCGAGGAGCATCAGTCAAGCGGGGGTGCCCGGCGCTCAGAAGATCCCGGGGCTGGTGAGGCCGTACCAGAGCTCGCGGGCCTCGGGCCACGGGTCGTCGATGACCTCGCACGCGCCTCGGTTGAACGTCATCGTCGAGCGTCGGGGCGGGTCGTAGCTCGGCCACTCCGGCAGACCCGGATGGTTGGGATCGCCGTTGTGGGCGAGGGCGATCCACGCGTCGCTCATCTCGTCGGCGAGCTTCTGGCGGCTCTCGGTCGGTTGGAACATGGCGGCGAGGTTGTTGAACACGAACGGCAGCTCGTAGCCGTGGCCGGCCCTGCCGCCGAGCTCGAAGGTGAACAAGTAGGTCCACACCGGCGCCGAGGTGCCCTTGGCCTTGTGCTCGAGCATGGCGATGGTGGACTTGCCTACGGTGCTGTCGGTGCCCGCCCGGCGGGCGAGGTACTTGGGGGACATCTCCGGCGAGGTCGTCCGATACGCCTTGATGATTGCGTCGACGTGCTCCTCGCCGTAGCGGGCCAGCGCCGTGCGCAGTGCCCCTTCGTCGTCCTCGATGTCGGCGCCGAAGTACTCGTCGGCATTCGACCCGATGATCATCGGGACGTCGATCGCGGTGCCGTCGGCGAGGGCATCTCGGGGATGGGCCGCAACGACGGTGCCGTCCAGCACGGGGCTCCACCCGAGCGCGTCCTCCATGACCTCGGTGTTGACGATGGTCTCGACAGGCAGCTCCCACAGCTTCGTGCGAGCATCCTCGTCGGACATTCCGAGGGCATCGAGCAGCTTGCGCGCCCCCTGGGTGCCCGCCGCCACCGGCTTCACGGTGCTGCCCGCGCCGCTCTGGACGATGGCCCGGTGGAACAGTCCCCTGGCGCGGGGCATGACGTGCAGCAGGCTCACCTTCATCCCGCCACCCGACTCGCCGAAGATCGTCACGTTGTCCGGGTCGCCGCCGAAGTTGGCCGCGTTGTCGCGCACCCACTCGAGCGACTGGACGAGGTCGAGCATGCCGTTGTTGCCCGAGGCGGCGAACTCCTCACCCAGGATCTCGCCGAGGTGGAGGTAGCCGAGCGGGCCGAGGCGATGGTTGACCGTGACGACGACGACGTCACCCCGCCGCGCGAGGTTCTCGCCGTGGTAGGTGGGCTCGCTGCCCGAGCCCAGCTGGAAGCCGCCGCCGTGGAACCAGACCATCACCGGCCGGGCGGCGTCGTCGATCCCGGGCGTCCACACGTGGAGGTGGAGGCAGTCCTCCGACTGCGGTTCCTCGACGCGGGCGATGCTGGACCGGGGCTGCGGGCAGATCGGCGAGAACTCCAACGCTTCCCGCACACCATCCCACGGCTGCAGCCGCGCCGGGGGTCGGAATCGCCGCGCCCCGACGGGCGGGGCGGCGTAGGGCACGCCCTTGAAGACCTTGATGCCGTCGACCTCGGCACCACGGATGGTGCCGCTGGTGGTCGTCGCCATGACCGTCATCTCGTGCTCCTCGTTGGCCCGCTCGGCCTCGGTGCGGAGCTCATCGTCGCGCGCCGGCCGCGCTCGTGCACGCCCACTGGGGATCCACGACACGAGGGTCTTCCGGGACCCCGTGATCAAGCTGCTGGGTATGCTCAACCCGGGTCGTGACTGGCGTTCGGGTGGAGCACCACCGGGGAGCGACCCTGCGAGTGTGTCGTGCGCCTGGGCGATCCCGAGACCGTTCACCCCTGGGGAGCACGCCGTGGCCGAGACACCCGCCGACCCGTCCGCTGCCAACAACGCCTACCGCGCCGCGCTCGACGTCATCGCGGGGTCCGAGCCACGCATCGCGACCGCGATCGCCGACGAACTGGCCAACCAGCGTCGCCAGTTGAAGCTCATCGCGTCGGAGAACTACGCGTCGCCCGCAGTGCTCCTTGCGATGGGCAACTGGCTGTCCGACAAGTACGCGGAGGGCGCGCCCGGCCACCGCTTCTATGCGGGGTGCGAGGTCGTCGACGTCGTCGAATCGCTCGCCGCGGAGCACGCACGGGCGCTGTTCGGCGCCGAGCACGCTTACGTGCAGCCGCACTCGGGGATCGACGCCAACCTCGTCGCCTTCTGGTCGATCCTCGCGCGGCGGATCGAGCAACCTCGCCTCGAGTCCCTCGGCCTCGGGCACGTGAACGATCTCGATCCCGACGCGTGGGAACAGCTACGCCGCGACCTGGGCAACCAGCGCATGATCGGCATGTCGCTCGACGCCGGCGGCCATCTCACGCACGGGTTCCGGCCCAACATCTCGGGCAAGCTCTTCGACCAGCGCAGCTACGGCGTCGACCCTGCCACCGAGCTGCTCGACTACGACGCGCTCCGCAGGCTCGCAATCGACTTCCGCCCGCTGGTGCTCGTCGCCGGCTACTCCGCGTATCCGCGCAACCCGAACTTCCGCATCCTGCGCGAGATCGCTGACGAGGTCGGCGCGACGCTCATGGTCGACATGGCGCACTTCGCCGGCCTCGTCGCCGGCGGGGTGCTCACTGGCGACCTCGACCCAGTCGCGCACGCGCAGTTGGTCACGTCGACGACGCACAAGTCGTTGCGTGGACCGCGCGGAGGCATCGTGCTGTGCACGGAGGAGTACGCCGAGTTCGTCGACCGCGGCTGCCCGATGGTGCTGGGGGGTCCGATGCCGCACGTGATGGCGGCGAAGGCGGTCGCGCTGGCCGAAGCGCGCCGACCGGAGTTCGCCGGCTACGCGCGCCGCGTCGTGGAGAACGCGGCCGCGCTCGCCGACGGCCTGCAGCGCCGCGACGCGCGCGTTGTGACCGGCGGTACCGAGAACCACCTCGTGCTCGTCGACGTGGCGAGCTCGTTCGGGCTGACCGGCCGGCAGGCCGAATCCGCGCTCGTGGAGTCGGGTGTCGTCACCAACCGCAACTCGATCCCGAATGACCCGAACGGTGCCTGGTACACGAGTGGCGTGCGACTCGGCACGCCCGCGCTCACGACACTCGGGCTGGGGACCGACGAGCTCGAGGAGGTCGCCGACATCATCGTCGGGGTGTTGCACGCGACGACTCCGACATCGACGAAGTCCGGCGCACCGTCGCAGGCCCGCTACGTGCTCGACGCCGAGGCCGCAAACGCGAGCCGCACGCGCTGCGCCGATCTGCTCGCCAAGTTTCCGCTGTACCCGTCGATCGATCTCACAGGGGCGGTCTGACACGTACCCTCGTTTGGGTGCCGGATGAGCCGATCGAGCTGCCATGGCTCGCGTTCGAGTAGCGCATCACGTGGAGCCTGCGCCGCACCCGAACGAGTTCGACCGAGCGGTGGAAGACGTGCTCCTCGGCCTGTCCCCCGGGGAGGTGGTCACGTACGGCTGGGTCGCAGCGGAGGCCGGCTATCCGGGGCGTCATCGCTCGGTCGGCACCTTCCTCGCGAACCGGTTCCAGGGCCCGAATTGGTGGCTCGTCGTCGGCTCCGATCGGCGCCTGCACGCACCGGACACGATCGAGCAGGAACGGCGCCTGCGCGCCGACGGTGTCGCCGTGGAGGGAGGCAAGGTGCTCGGCGAGGTGCAACGTCCGTGAGCCTCGTCACCGCGCCTCGCGAGGCCCTCACCCTCGTCGAGGCCATCTCGCGGTCGGCGTCGATCTCGCTCCGTCCGAACCTCGGAGCGAAACAGTGGATAGGTTGCAAGCATGGCAAAGCAGAAGTCGAAGTCGCCCAGCTCGAACAAGGACATCACCGACGCCGGTGGATCGGGCGGGCCGCCAGGCAAGAAGCAGCGCCGCAAGGTCCGCCGGAACAACAAGGGCAAGTAGGCAGCGTGGCCGAGAAGACCGGTACCTCCAAGCGCGGGACCAACCGCCGCGAGCGTGACGAAGCCGACGCGCCCGAGACTCCGGTCAAGCCGTCGAATTCGAAAGCCGAGCAGGCGAAGGCCCGGGAACGGGCTCGCCAGCGCGCCGCGTCCGACGACTAGGCCGTCGGCAGCGCTTCCACGTCGACACCCTTCGTCTTCTTGTAGCTGTCGGCGCACTGCCGGCACACGTGACGCTCGAACCGTCCGATCACGACACGGTGGCTGATGTCGAGGCGGTGACAGAGCGGACAGGTCCCCTTCGCGCGCTCTGCCTTGGCCGTCATCACGCCAAGGGTACCGGCAGGTGCCGAACCCCGCATCCGGCGTGCCCGTCGAGCCGAGCGTTTGGCGGACACCGCCGGTCGCGCTGCAGGATCGCACCGTGAAGATCTCGTGCGCGTTCCCACCGGTGCCGCAGACGGCCGACCACGTCGAGCTCGCGGAGCGGCTCGGATACGACACCGCGTGGATCTACGACACGCCTGCGTTGCAGCTCGACGTGTGGATGACGCTCGCGCTGGCGGGGGCGCGCACCGATCGCATCCGTCTCGGTCCCGGTGTGCTCATCCCGTCGCTTCGCCACCCGATGGTCACCGCCGCAGCCGTGGCGTCGCTCGTGTCGATCGTGGGCACACCTCGGGTGGTCGTCGGGGTCGGCGCCGGGTTCACGGGCCGACACGCGCTCGGGCAGCGTCCGCTGCGATGGGCGGACGTCGTGCAGTACGTGCGCGATGTGCGCGCGCTGTTGCAGGGAGACGACGCGATCATCGACGGCGCGCGCACCCGGATGCTGCACTGGCCCGGGCAGGCGCCGGCCCGACCGATCAGCGTGGAGTGGTTCGTCGCCGCCGGCGGCCCGCGGGGCCTCGCCGCCGCGCGCCAGCTCGAGGCGGGGGTGATCACCACGGGCACGCGCTCGGGTACCGACGTCGCGGGCCTACCTGCGGTGGCGTTGCTCGGCTTCGGCACCGTGCTCGCGCCGGATGAGTCGCCCACCTCGGCCCGGGTGTTCGAGACGGCCGGACCGAGCGCCGCGGTCGCGTACCACGCAGTGCACGAGCAGAGCCCCGAGCTCTTCAACCGCCTGCCCGACGGCGACCGCTACGCCGAGCTGGTCGCCGCCATTCCCGACGCCGAGCGGCACCTCCGCCTCCACGAGGGCCACCTCACCGAGCTGAACGAGCTCGACCGACAGGTGCTCCAGCCGTCGACCCTGCGACCGAGCGCGCTCACCTGCCACGCCGACGAGCTTCCGGATCGGTTGGGCGCGCTCGCCGCAACCGGCATCACCGAGGTCGCGTTCCAGCCGATGGGCGACGTGCCACGCGAACTGCGCGCCTTCGCCGACGCGGCCAGGATGGAGCCCTCATGACTGCCCCAGCGCCCGACCTCGATTCGTACCGCGAGCGCGCCCGGGCGTGGCTCGCCGAGAACCTCGAGCCGCGCGATCCGTCGGCGCGACCGCGTGTGCACGGTCGCGATCACAAGACGCGCGAGATGTTCGAACCAGAGCGGGCGCTGCAGCGCCGCCTGTTCGATGCCGGGTATGCCGGGATCACCTGGCCGGTCGAATACGGCGGTCAGGGGTTGACGCCCGAGTACGAGGTGACGTTCGCGCGTGAAGCGCGCCAGTACCGGACCCCGGAGTTCGGCGCCGCCGCCGGTACCACGTTCAACGTGTGTGGTCGCACGATGCTCGCCCACGCGTCGCCCGAGTTCCTGGCGCTGCACGTGCCCCGCATGCTCGCCGGTGAGGAGCTCTGGGTGCAGTTCTTCTCCGAGCCGGGTGCGGGCTCCGACCTCGCCGGCGTCACCAGTCGCGCCGATCGCGACGGCGACCGCTGGATCTTGAACGGCGCGAAGGTGTGGACGAGCGCAGGTCACTACGCCGACTTCGGCATGTGCCTGGCCCGTACCGACTGGGACGTGCCCAAGCATCGGGGCCTCACCTGGTTCGCGGTCGACGTCACCGCGCCCGGCGTGACCGTGTCGCCGATTCGCGAGCTGAACGGCGCGGCCGAGTTCTCGCAGGAGCAGTTCGACGACGTCGTGCTCACCGATGCCGACGTCATCGGCACGGTGAACGACGGCTGGACCGTCGCGCAGACGATGCTGATC
The DNA here is from genome assembly GCA_036277835.1 of Acidimicrobiia bacterium. GTDB lineage: Bacteria > Actinomycetota > Acidimicrobiia > IMCC26256 > DASPTH01 > DASUMF01. The sequence goes on along the minus strand of DASUMF010000325.1, from coordinate 938 downwards.
TACGAGCGAGGCGGTGGTGTCGCGAACGCGGCGATGATGCCGGCGCCGGCGCGGCGGCGCTTCGCGCCCGACCTCGTCGACGTGGCGCGCCGCGCGGGCCGGCTCGACGATCCGCACGTTCGCCAGCTCATCGCTCGCGAGCACATCGACGAGTTCGCGGTCGGCGAGCTCCGCAAGCGGATGGGCGCGCGCATGCGCATCGAAGGCGGCGCCAACGCCGGGCTGGCGTCCTACGCGAAGCTCGGCGGCGGCGTCACCCGGGCGCGTCGCGTCGTCACCGCGATGGAGATCGGTCGGGCGCGCACGCTCACCTGGGCCCCGGGCGACCGCGACGGCGAGACGCCTGCCCTCGCGTTCCTCAACGGGCGGCTCGGCTGCATCGCGGGCGGCACCAACGAGATCCAACGCAACGGGATCGGTGAACGGGTGCTCGGACTGCCCCGTGAGCCGAGCTTCGACACGACGCGACCGTTCCGCGAGGTCGTACAGGAGGCTGCGAAATGGACGGGTCGATCGTGAGCGCCGACGAGCTCCCCTCCTACGACCAGCTGCCGGTGGTGGCCGACGCTCCCGCCCGCTCGTCGTGGGGGCTGTGGGGCGAGCACGATGTGCTCGGCACGCTCAACCTGCAGACGCCCGAGCGTGTCCGGCGCGCGACAGCGTCGATCCGCACCGGTGAGTGGTTCTCCCTCGATCTCGACCTCGCGCTGCCCGACCCGCCGCTCTTCGGGCGTCCCGCGTTCCGCCACGAGGTCACCGGACCGCTCGGCGGTGGCCACGACGACCTCCTGCACGGTTGGAACACGCAGTCGTCGTCGCAGTGGGACGGCTTCCGCCACTTCGCCCACCCGAAGCACGGGCACTACGGCGGCGTGCCCGACGAGGAGCACGGCATGCACCACTGGTCGGCGCGTGGCCTCGCCGGTCGGTGCGTGCTC
>DASUMF010000324.1:0-5607 GCA_036277835.1 Acidimicrobiia bacterium | reverse complement strand
ATGCACGCACCCTCGCTGATGCGCCGCAGCGCCTCACCGAGGTTGGTGGCACCGCACACGAACGGCACCGTGAAGGCCCACTTGTCGACGTGGTACGCGTCGTCGGCCGGGGTGAGCACCTCGCTCTCGTCGATGTAGTCGACGCCCAGCGACTCGAGCACCTGCGCCTCCGCGAAGTGGCCGATCCGGCACTTGGCCATCACGGGGATGGTGACGGCGTCCTGGATCCCCTGGATCATCTCGGGGTCGCTCATCCGGGCCACGCCGCCGTCGCGACGGATGTCGGACGGCACCCGCTCGAGCGCCATCACCGCCACCGCGCCGGCGTCCTCGGCGATCCGGGCCTGCTCGGGGGTGACCACGTCCATGATCACGCCGCCGCGCAGCATCTCGGCAAGCCCCCGCTTGACGCGGACGGAACCCGTGCTCTCAGCCATGTCGCCCATGCTACGCGGCTACTTCTTCTTGGGCTTCGTGGTTGTCGGCGGCACCGTCGCCGGGGGCGCGGTGGTTTCGGGCGGTGGCGGTGCGAGCTCGAGGTCGACCGGGCTCCCCACCGGCAACAGCTCCACCCACGTGGTACCGGGGCGCAACAGGATCGGCGTGCCGTTGGCGTCCACGTAGTGCGCGGGCTGGGTGTGGTCAGGACGCACCCAGCGACCCATGCGCACCGTCCCGTCGCTGAACACCCACACGTCGCCCTCACCCACCGTCACGCCGTCGGCTTCGCCCGGGTACTCGGTGAACTGCACCACGACGTTGGTCGGTGAGAGCTGGTTGCCGTTCGACGCGGTGTGCGGCGCCCCGTTCATCGAGCGTCGCCACACACCGGCCCCGGCGTCCCACACGTACGTCGGGTCGTATCCCGGCGTGAAGCCGACGCGGAAGCTCAACACACCCTGCGCGGCGGCGGGCGGCGCGCCCTTCAGGTAGTACTGGAACAGCGACGGCGGCGGCACCGGCTGGCCACCCACGCCGAACAGCTGCGGCCCGAGCGCGTAGAGGTTGTGCGGCGCATCGCGCGGCGGTTGCCCTTGCGCGTTGCGCACGAGCACGTCCTGGTTGTTCTCCGTGACGATGGTGACCGGCGCCGCCGACGCGGCATCGACGTTGACGGCCGCGCCACCCGAGAAGGTGAAGATGCCGCCCAGCGGCCACACGATGTCGGGATCGATCGCCCGCACGGAGCGCACCGGCCCGATCACGTCGGGGATCTGCGAGTTGAACATCGCGACGAGGCGTGTGATGTTGCCCTCGACCACCTCCTCGTAGACCACGTCGGCCTGGTCGAGCCCCGCCTGCGGACGGGCGAACTCGGTGTTCTCCACCTTCACCGACACCGCGGGGCGGGTGATGCTCTGCCCCGACGGGTCGTCGAGGCCGGTGAGCGGCGCCTTCGGTGGCGCCGGTGCCGTGGTGGTGGTCGCAGGGCGGGTGGTCGTGGTGGTCGTCTTCTTCGCCGCCGCGTCGTCGCCACCCCCCGAGCACGCCGCGAGGCCGAGGCTCGCGATGGCGACCGCGGCCACCGCGACAAAGCTGTTGTTGCGCTTCAACTACATCTCCTGGAGACGGGCGATCCGGTCCTCGAGCGGCGGATGGGTGTCGAACAGGTTGTCGAACTTGCGGCGTTCGGTCTTCTCTGGCGCGGTCTCGAGCGGCTGCTCGATCCACATCTGTGCCGTGGCCTTCGTCGCGTTGTGCACGACGGCCTTGTCGTCGCGCAGCTTCTCGAGCGCGGAGATGAGGCCCGGCGGGTAGCGCGTGAGCTGCACCCCGCTCGCGTCGGCGAGGTACTCGCGGTTGCGGCTCATCGCGAACTGCATGAGATATGCCGCGAACGGTGCGAGCACGATCAGCGCGAGCGCGAGGATCGCGATGATCCCGCCGAGCGGCGAATTGTCGTTGCTGTCGCGCCGGTCACGCATCCCACCCCAGAACGCGAACCGCAGCCCGATGTCGGCGATGAGCGCGATGGCACCCACCGCCACCACCGCGACGGTGGTGACGAGGATGTCGTAGTTCTTCACGTGCGACAGCTCGTGCGCGAGCACGCCTTCGAGCTCGACGCGGTTCATCTTCTCGAGCAGACCCGTGGTGACCGCGATCGCCGCGTGCTCGGGGTTGCGCCCCGTCGCGAACGCGTTCGGCGCCGGGTCGTCGACCACGTAGAGGCGAGGCTTCGGCAACCCCGCCGCGATGCACAGCCCCTCGACCAGGTTGTGGTACCGGCGGTACTCCGTCTCGTCGGCCGGCTTCGCGCGGCTGGCGGCGAGCGCGATCGCGTCGGACTTGAAGTACGAGAAGAAGGCCATGCCGCCGGCGATGACCACCGCGATCACGACGCCGACCCAACCGGCCGACAGGAGCACCGTGAGCGCGAGGGCGACGAGCGCGATCAGGCCGACGAACGCGGCCAGGATCACGAAGGTGCGTCGCTTGTTGCGCGCGATCTGCTCGTACACGATGGCGGGGTCGAGTCTGCGGGGGGTCGAGTGGCGCCGCGAGGCGTCGGCGCGGGTGCGCCTAGAACTGCACCTGCACCGGCTCCGTGTCGCCGGGCTCGGCGTCGAAGAAGTCGCGTGCGGTGAAGTTGAACATGTTGGCGAGGATCACCGACGGGAACTGCTGGATCTTCGTGTTGAAGGTCAGCACGCTGTCGTTGTAGAACTGCCGCGAGTACGCGATGCGGTCCTCGGTCGACGTGACCTCTTCCTGCAGGTTGAGGAAGTTCTGGTTGGCCTTGAGGTCGGGGTACGCCTCCGACACCGCGAAGAGGCTCTTCAACGCGCCGCTCAGCACGTTCTCGGCCTGCGCCTGATCGGCCGGCCCCTGCGCGTTGATCGCGTTGGCACGGGCCTGCGTGACCGCCTCGAGCGTCTGGCGCTCGTGCGACGCATAGCCCTTCACCGTCTCGACGAGGTTGGGGATGAGGTCGTGACGACGCTTGAGCTGCACGTCGATCTGCGACCACGCGTTGTCGACCCGGTTCCGCTTCGAGACCAAGCCGTTGTAGGAGAGGATCGCCCAGCCCACGAGGAGCACCACGAGCACGACGATCACGATGACGACGACGGTCATGGGGCGAGTGTATGGGCGAGGCGCCCGATCCCTCGGTCAACGGCCTCGACGAGGAGGCCGTGCAGCTCGGCGTTCGCGGCCCCGATCACGGCGAGACCGTGCGCCCGCGAGGAGCCGATCGCGGGGTGCTCCGCCAGCGATCGGCCGTCGGCATGGGTCACGAGGCCGCCGGCCTCCTCCACGACGAGCGCCGCCGCGGCCACGTCATACGGGAAGTTCGTGCAGATCGCGCCCTCCCCCACCGTCACGAACGCCGCCTCGGTCTGCGGCACCTCGTCGACCACGCGCCGGCCGACGTCGACGTAGGCGTCGAGCTGCCCGGTGACGAGCCGGGTGAGGTTGAACGCGGCCGACCCGAGGTCGAAGTAGCCGCCGCCCATGCTCGAGCCGTCGACCAGCTCCTCGAGCACGATGCTCACCGGCACCAGCGGACGGCCCCGGAGCCCGGCCGTCCAGAACAGCGCGCTGAGGTCGACGTTGTCCGACGGCAGGATCGGGATGGGACCCCCGGCTGCAGTCTCCGCCACCGCACCCTCGCCGCGCGCGGCGTGGAAGCGGTCGCCCGACTTCAGCTCTTGCACCACGCCGAAGCCGACGTCGCAGAGACGGGCGTCCTCGGAAGGAGGCACGACCCCGATCGACACCACACACGACTCGAGTCCGGCGGCCGCCGGCCGCGTGCCGTCGACCGGGTCGATCACGAAGAACGCCCGAGGGTGGCCGTAGGTGACGAGGCCGCGATCCTCGGAGTAGAAGCCGATGTCGCCGGCCGCGCCGAGGCGTTCCTCGACCACCCGCTCCGCGACCTCGTCGATGTGCAGCGTCGCGTCACCCCCGGGCGCGCGGCCGACACGTGCGCGCGCCGCCGCGGTGCCGAGCAGCGGCGCGGTCGCCGCGCGGACGGCCGACGCGACGTCGAGCGCGAGCCGGCGGAGCTCGTCCTCGATGGGTGTCGACGTGGTCACGACGCGACGAGCGAACGACCCCGCTCGTCGCGTGGGCTCTCGATCGCGCGCTCGTAGATCTTCACGAACCGCTCGGCGAGATGGGTCATCGAGAACTCGGCAGCCCGGGCGCGTCCCGCGGTCACCAGGTCGTCGCGGGTGCGTCGGTCGTCGAGGGCGCGCCGCAGCGCGGCGGCGAGCGCCTCGGGATCGGACGGTGGCACGAGGAGCGCTTCGGCACCGTCACGGGCGACCGTGCGGTAGCCGTCGATGTCGGAAGCCACGACCGGGGTGCCTCCTGCCATCGCCTCGAGGAGCACCACACCGAACGACTCGCCTTCGATGGCCGGGAAGCACGCGACCGCCGCCGCGCGCAGACGCCGCGCCTTCTCGTCCTCGCTCACGCGTCCGAGCCACTCGACACCGGCGGGCGCGCTGCGTCGAAGTTCGCTCGTCTGCGGGCCCTCGCCCACCACCCAGAGGGTGGCGTCGCGGTCGAGTCGCGCGAACGCGTCGAGGAGCACCGCGAGGCCCTTCCGCGGCTCGTGGCGTCCGACGAACATGATCGCGGGGTGCGTCGGCGCGGGCCACGGCTCCGCGCGCTCGTAGTGCCCGATGTCGACGCCGTTCGCCACGATCTCGCACTCGGTGTGGAACGTGAGCTCCACTTGGCGCGCCGCGTCGGCCGACACCGCGGTCGCGACGGAGAGGCGCTTCAACATCGGGCGCAGCCCGGTGCGGAAGGTGTCGTACCAGCCGTTGCGACCCGAGCGCGCGGAGTGGAAGGTGCCGACGGCCGGCAGCGTGGTGCCGACCAGCGCGGCGTGGTTCGCGCCCGGCGCGAACGGCTCGTGGAGGTGGAGCACGTCGGGCGAGAAGGAACGGAGCGCTTCGAAGGTCCGTCGCGCGACGGCGCGACCACTCGCGATCGGCGCGACCGACCCGTTGCTCGGGATGCGGGTGCTCGGGCCGACGCTCACGACCCCGGCCATCGGTGGCGGCCCGTCGCAGGGGGCGATGACGCGTGCGTCGACGCCGAGCTCGCGCAACGAGCGGGCGAGGCCGAGCACCTGTCCCTGCACCCCGCCGACCAGCGACAGGGAGTACGGACACGACAGCATCACGCGCAGCCGTGCCTCACCCTTCGCTCCCGCCGCGGCTCCCACGGACAGATCATCTCATCTTCTCGCCCGATCGCCCCGAGTCGGCCGAAGTCGCCCGGGCCGGCAGGGCCGGAAACGCAACCGGAGCACCGGTCACGAGCCGACTGCGTGCTACAAACGCACGCACACACTGTCGGCGCACGGAGGGGTACGCCATGTTTCGAAGCAAGGACGCACGGTCCGAGAGCGCGACCACGGGCACTCGTGGGAACGGGGAAGCGTCGCTCGCGCGGCGGACCTTCCTGCGCCGTGGAGGCCTGGCGGTGGGCAGCGCCGGTCTCGCCACCACCTTGTACGCCGGCGCCGCAGGCGCACAGGTCACCGGTCAGGCCATCGACTACACCTACCTGCCGGTCGGTCCAGGGCGCGTGTACGACAGCCGCAACGGCGACGGTCCCCTGAACCTCAACCAGGAGCGGGTC
>DASUMF010000323.1:0-4339 GCA_036277835.1 Acidimicrobiia bacterium | reverse complement strand
CTCGACTTCCTTCGCGCTCACCCGCTCGACCATCTCGCGCATGACGGTGCCCTTGCGCTCCCACGGGGTGACGATCGTGTCGTGCACGACGTGACTCGACGGCAGGTCGGCGACGATCGCCGACAGCGGCCGATCGACGCGGGCGAGCAGGTCGAGGAGCTTCACCAACGTGGTCGCGGCGTCGAACGCAGGGAGGAAGTCCGGCCAGATGCACCCCCCTTCGGCGGTGCCGGCGAACACCACACCGCGTGCGGTCGCGGTCTCCATGAGGTGGCTCCCCCACACCTTCGTGCGCACGATCGCGTCGGCAGGCAGCAGCGCGTCGACCGCACTGGTCACGTTGACCGGCACCGCGACGCGGGCACCCGGCACCGACCGGGCCGCGAGCGCGACGACGGCGAGCAGGAATTCCTCCCGGCCGATGACGTGGCCGGTGTCGTCGACCGCAGTGCCGAGCTCACCGTCGGGATCGACCACGAAGCCGAGGTCGCTCCCCGAGACGCGCACGAGCTCGGCGAGGCGTTCGACGTAGTCGGGGCGCAGATCCGACGTGGCCGACGCGGTGCTCGCGAACGGGTTCACGGCGAGCACTTCAGCACCCAGCTTGGTGAGAAGGTTCGGCATCACCATGGACACGGCACCGAAGGAGTAGTCGAGCACGATCTTGAAGCGGCGCTGTTGCACCGCGTCGATGTCGACCACCCGCTCGAGGGCGGCGGTGTAGAACTCGAGCGAACGGGGCGGGTACCAGATGTCGCCGATCTCACCACCGAACGCACGGCGGTAGTCCTCTCGGTGGAGCAGGCGCTCGATCTTGCGCTGCATCCCAGGATCGAGATCGCGGCCCTCGACATCGAGAAACCGGATCTCCACCGTGTCGGGGTCTCCCATCGCGAGGCGGACGGTGATGCCGCCCTGCGACTGCCCGTTCCGTACCTGGAACCGCGTGAGCGGAACGGTCGCGAGCTCGATGTCCTCCACGTTGATGCCGGAGAGGTTCAGCCCACCGATGATCGCCCGCTTGAGCGCGCGCGCCACACGGCTCGTGTCGCGGCTCGTGGTGACGGTCGAGCCCTTCGGCAGTGCGGTGCCGTACGCCATCGCGAGGCGCACCGCGACCTCGGGGTTCACGTCGACGTTCGCGAGGCCGCGCACACCCCGGCGTCCGAACAGGGTGCGGGTCCCGCGACTCTCCCACACGATCGACGACGTGACGACGGCCCCCGACTCGACGGTCTTGAACGGGTACACCTTGACGTTGGGACGGATCACCGCGTCCTGACCGAGGAAGCACTCGTCACCCACGACGGTGCCGTCCTCGACTCGTACGTGGGCACGGAGGTCGGTGTTGCGCCCGATGACGCAACCGCGCAAGTTCGTGCCGGGACCGACGTACACGTGGTCGTGGCAGATCGCCCGCTCGAGCACCGCGTCGGCCTTCACGATCACGTCGGTGCCGAGCACCGTGTAGCCCTGGACGTGCGCGCCGGCTTCGATCCGGCAGCTGTCGCCGATCACCACCGGTCCGTCGACCTGTGCCTCCGGACTGATCTCCACGTCGCTGCCGATCCAGCGTCCCTCGCCGAGGCGGAAACCGCCGATGTCGACCTTGACCTTGCCGTCGAGCACGTCCTTGTGGGACCGGATGTACGCACCGAGCTCGCCGACGTCCTCCCAGTAGCCGTCGGCAACGTGGCCGTGCATGGTGTGACCCTGATCGAGGAGCGCCGGGAACACGTCGCTCGAGAAGTCGACCACCTCCCCCTCGGGGATGAAGTCGAACACCTCGGGTTCGAGCACGTAGATCCCGGTGTTGATGGTGTCGGAGAACACCTGCCCCCACGTGGGCTTCTCGAGGAATCGCTCGATGGTGCCGTCAGGCTGCGTGATCACGATCCCGAACTCGAGCGGGTTCTCCACGTGCTTCAACGCGATCGACGCGGTGGCCGATGCGTCGCGATGCGCCTTCACGAACGCGGTGAGGTCGATGTCGGTGAGCACGTCGCCCGAGATCACGAGGAAGGTGTCGTCGAGCTCGGCTGACGCGTTGCGCACCGATCCCGCGGTGCCGAGCGGTGAGTCCTCGGTGGCGTAGCGCATGGTGACGCCGAAGTCGGAGCCGTCACCGAAGTAGTCACGGATCTGGTTCGCCAGGAACGCCACTGTGACGACGATGTCGTCGAATCCGTGCAGCGCGAGCAGGGCGACGATGTGCTCCATCATCGGCTTGTTCACCAGCGGCATCATCGGCTTGGGCTGGTTGCTCGTGAGTGGCCGCAGCCGCGTGCCTTCACCACCGGCGAGGATGACGGCCTTCATCGTGCACCCACCCGGGCAGAACGGCCCTCCCGCAGCGCGTCACGGGCCAACGGGACGTAGAGCAGCGCCGCGTAGTACCCGAGCACGAGACCGACGATCGCGAAGAACCACGCGCACGCGAGCACGAGGTCGCGGCCGGAGGAGATGCTGTCGGCCCAGAGGAACAGGGGGAACGACACCATGATCGCGAGGGTGCCCGCCTTGCCCGACCACCGCACGTCGATGCGACGGGCTCCCAGCCCGGCGAGCACGAGCACGGCAACGCTCACGACGAGCTCACGAACGAGCACGAGCAACCCGACCACGAGGGGCACGCTCCCTTGCACGACGAGGCCCACCCCGGCGGTGATGAGCAGCGCCCGATCGGCGACGGGATCGAGCACCTTCCCCAGGTTGGAGCCCTGGTCGAAGTGACGGGCGATCCATCCGTCGACCCAGTCCGTCGCACCGAGCACCGCCAGCAGGGCCGCCGCCTCGAGCCCCTGGTCGTCGACGAGAAGCCACACGAACAACGGAATGCACGCGAGGCGGATCACCGAGATCAGGTTCGGCAGCGTGACGATCCGGTCCTCGCGTTCGTCCACGGCCCCAAATCTACGTGGTGAGCGGGACACCCGGCGGGGGACGTCGTGCACTCGCCGGCGGCGCGTCTACTGCAACCCCGCGAAGGCACCGCCGTCCACGTTCAGGGCGGCCCCGTTCACGAAGCGGGCAGCATCGGAACACAGGAATGCCGCCACCCGTCCGAAATCGTCGGGGCGACCGATCGCGCCGCCCGAAAGATCGGTGCCGGCGCCGTGCAGCGCCCGGATGCGCTCGGTGTCGTGGGTACCCGGCTGGATCGAGTTCACCGTCACGCCGTCGGCCGCCACCTCGCGGGCCAGGGTCTTGAGGAATCCCGTGAGACCGGCCCGCGCGGTGTTCGACAGGATGAGGGTGGCGATGGGCTGACGGACCGAGATCGACGTGATCGCAAGCACCCTCCCCCACCCCTGCGCCTGCATCGCAGGCACCGCTTCGGTGCACATCGCGACGACCGAGAGGCAGTTCTGCTCGATCGCGGTGCGATAGGCAGCGAGGTCGGTCGACGCGAACGTTCCCGCGGGTGGGCCGCCGCCGTTGGCCACCAGGATGTCAACACCGCCCAACGCGTCGTGTGCTGCCCGCACGAAGGCGGCCGCGCCCTCCTCGGTGCCCACGTCGGCCACGAGCGGGATTGCGCCCGGGATCTCGGCCGCCGCGGCGTCGATGCGCTCGCGGGACCGGCCACAGATCGCGACCGTCACCCCCTCCGAGGCCAGCGCGGCCGCGGTGGCGCGCCCGAGCCCCTGCGATGCCGCAGCTACCGCCGCCCGCTTCCCGTTCAGCCCGAGATCCATCTAGTGGATCGGTCCTGCGGTCTCGCGCAACGACGCGGCTCGACGCCCGGTGCGCTCGGCGATGATCTCGGCGCAGATCGAGATGGCGGTCTCCTCGGGCGTGCGCGCACCGATGTCGAGACCGATCGGCGCGTGGAGGCGTTCCAGCGCGGCATCGTCGACCCCGGCCTCTTGCAGGCGGGCCACCCGCTTGTCGTGCGTGCGCCGCGACCCCATCGCCCCGAGGTACCCGACCTTGGTCGCGAGCGCGCCCACGATGGCGGGAACGTCGAACTTCGCGTCGTGGGTGAGGACGCACACGGCGTCGCGCGGTCCGAGGTCGCCGCCGACGTTGTCGAGGTACCGATCGGGCCAGTCGTTCACGACCTCGTCGGCCATGGGGAAGCGGGCACGGGTGGCGAACACCGCGCGCGCATCGCAGACCGCCACGCGGTACCCGAGCACCTTCGCCACGCGCGCGAGCGCCGCCGTGAAGTCGACGGCGCCGAAGATGATCATGCGCGGCGGCGGTGCGAACGACTCGATGAACACCGAGACGGTGTCCTCGCGCGCCTCGCCGTGCACGCCGTAGTGGCGAGTGGAGGTGAGACCCGACTCCAACTCGCCCAGTGCGTCGCGGGTGACGACCCGGTCGAGATCGG
>DASUMF010000322.1:0-5712 GCA_036277835.1 Acidimicrobiia bacterium | reverse complement strand
GACGCAGTCGGAGGAACGTCGCGAGCACGCCGACGCGCTCGTGCGCCTCGGGCGCGAGTACCTCGCCGCCGAAGGAGGCACCGGATCGGTCGACGGCTTCCTCGGGTTCCTCCAAGCGGCGCTCCGCAACGACGACGGCGGGGTCACGAGCGACGACGCGGTCGAGCTCCTCACCTTCCATCGCGCCAAGGGCCTCGAGTTCGACACCGTGTTCGTCGCAGGAGTCGAGCGCGGCTTGGTGCCGATCTCCTACGCGAAGACCACCGACGCGCTCGACGAGGAGCAGCGATTGCTCTACGTCGCGCTGAGCCGCGCCGAACGTGCGCTGCACGTGAGCTGGGCGCGCCGGCGCACCGTCGGCATGCGCGTCGCCAACCGCACCCCGAGCCCGTGGCTGTCGCGCGTCGAGCGTGCCGTCGCACGTCTCGATGGGCGCGCGATCGAAGAGCCGGTCGACCCCTCGCAACGCATCGCCGACGCGCGCCGACGCGTCGCCGATGCGAAAGGTGCGGCATCGGAGCGCACGCACCCCGCTCGCGATCTCAGCGACACCGACACCTCGCTGTACGAGGCCCTGGTGGAGTGGAGGCGCCGGATCTCGCACGCCTCGGGGGCGCCCGCGTACGTGGTGTTCCACGACGCCACGCTGGTGGCAGTGGTCGAGGCCAAGCCCAAGAACCGCCGGGAGCTGTTGAACGTGAACGGGATCGGGCCGGTGAAGGTCGAGCGCTACGGCGACGACGTCCTCGCCCTCGTTGCCACCCACCGAGCCACCCGCTGATCGAGCCGAGATCCGGGTGATCGGGCCCGCGATCGCGCCGGTTGACCGGGCCGCCTCGTAGGACGACCATGGAGTCGATGGTCAGGTCGACGCTGCCGCTGTTCCCCTCCGACGACGGGTGGCCCTATCCCGACACCGTCGTTCCCGAGGTGGAGGCCGACGACGACATCGACCTCGACGCCCTCGAGCTGCGCTGCGATCCGCACGTGTTCGCGGAGCTCACCGAGCTCGAGCACTACGTCGTGACGCATCGGTACGGCCTGTCGTGCGATCCGTGCTCGATGAAGGAGCTCGCGCTCTCACTCGACTGCAGCCACGCCGAAGCGGCTGCCGTCCTCGGTGCCGCGATCGACAAGCTCCGCACCCGCCTCACGTCTTCCTGATCACGTCTGGCTGGTCGCACCGGGCGCCCGAGCCGTCGAGCTGTCTCGCGATCGGGCATCCTGGTGCGATGGACGAGCGCAACGTGTTGGGTGAGCCGCTCGAGCCGTGCGGCACCGATCCGGTCACCGGCTTCTACCGCGACGGCTGTTGCAGCACCGGACCCGAGGATCTGGGCAGCCACACCTTGTGCGCGGTGGTCACGAGCGAGTTCTTGGAGCACCAGCGCAGCATCGGCAACGACCTCAGCACACCGATGCCGCAATACCGCTTCCCGGGGCTCGTGCCCGGTGACCGTTGGTGCGTGACCGCCGCGAACTGGCTGCGCGCGCACCACGACGGCGCAGCGGCACCCGTGGTGCTCGCGTCGAGCCACGAGCGCGCGCTGGAGATCGTGCCGCTCGAGATCCTCCAGCAACACGCGGTCGACGTGCCGTCCGACCCGAGCGCGCTCGATCTCTAACGCAGCGCGGCGATGATCGGCGTGCTCGCGTCGAGCGAGCGGGTCACGAAGTAGTCGAAGCCCCAGCGGTCGCGCGCGGCGCGAGCGCGTTCGACGATCTCGGTGACGCCACCGACCCACAGGTACGGCGCGTCGAGCATCACTGCAGGGTCGTTGCCGAGTCGACGCGCCATCGCCTCGACCACTCCGGCGCGGTCGTCGGTGAGCTGCACGTGCTGCACGAGCGCCTGGATGCGCAACGTGTCGGCACGCTCCCCCGCCCCGGCGCGGATCACGTCGACCTTGGCGTCGATCTCGTCGTGGCGCCATTCGAGGTCGTGGAATTGCCCGTCGGCTCTGGTGCGACCGAGGCCGGTGATCCCGACCGCGTCGGCGTGGCGGGCAGCGATCCGCAGCACCCGGTCGCCGTTGCCGCCCACCGTCAGCAGCGGACGCCGGAGAGGGAACAGCCGGTGCTCGCGCAGCTGGTAGTGCTCACCGGCGCACGAGACCGTCTCGCCGTCGAACAGTCGACGGAGGATCACGACCGACTCCTCGAGGCGATCGACGCGCCGCGCCGCCGGATCGAACGGCAGCCCGATCTCGGCGTACTCGGGCGCCGCGTGGCCGGCGCCGATCCCGAGCTCGAGCCGGCCGTCGGACAGCAGGTCGAGGGTCGCCGCCTCGCGTGCGAGCAGCGCGGGGTGACGGAAGTCGTTGTTCAGCATGCACGTGCCGACCCGCAGCGTCGTGGTGACCTCGGCCATGGCGTCGAGCGCGACCATCGGCGACAGGATCCCGTCGACGACGTGGTCGCCGATCAGGATCGAGTCGAAGCCCGCGCCTTCGGCGCGCCGAGCCGTCTCCTGCCACTCCGCCCTCGAGCCGGCGTTCGCCACCTGCAACCCGAACTCGAATTCCCGTCGTGCCCCTGCCATCCTCACTCCTCGCCGCGCCGCATGGCGCCGGTACGACCATGCCGCCTACGTTGCCCGGCGACGAAGGAGGTCGCAGTGGCGACATCGACCCTACGGGGCTCGGCCGCGATCGTGGGCGTGGCCGACGCCGTGTCCCCCACCGGGGCGCTCGACACCCGTGGCCGCGAGCTCGAAGCGGCCATGGTGAAAGAGGCGCTCGACGACGCCGGGCTCACCTTGGCCGACGTCGACGGCATCTGTTACGCGGGCGCGACGCCGTTCGGCTCGATGGCGATCGCCGAGTACCTGGGCGTCCACCCGGTCTTCACCGACTCCACGCTCACCGGCGGATCGAGCTACGAGATCCATGCGGAGCACGGCGCTGCCGCGATCAACGCGGGCGTGTGCGACGTGGTGGTCAGCATCCACGCGGGGACGCCGCGCGGTGACCGGGCTCGGAAGCTCCCGATCCCGACCGCCACGACGTTCGCAGCCGGCGAGCCCGGGCCGGAGTGGGAGATGCCCTACGGGCTCCGTCCACCGATCGGTCCGTACGCGCTCGCGGCATCGCGGCACATGGCCGTCTACGGCACGACGCCCGAGCAGTTGGCGAGCATCGCGGTGAGCACGCGTGAGTGGGCGACGATGAACCCCCGCGCCCGCTTCCAGGAGCCGCTCTCGGTCGATGAGGTGCTCGCGTCGCCGATGCAGTGCACCCCGCTGCACCTGCTCGACTCGTGTCTCGTCACCGACGGCGCCGGCGCCTTCGTGATGACGAGCGCCGAGCGCGCGCGTGACCTGCGGAAGCCGCCGATCTCGGTGCTCGGCGCGGCGACGCACCACGACCACAACATCATCACCGCCATGCCCGACCTCACCGTGTCACCCGGTGTCGTCTCGGGCGAGCGTGCGTTCCGCATGGCCGGGATCGCGCCCGACGACGTCGACGTGCTCGAGGGCTACGACAGCTTCACCATCACGGCGCTGTTGCACCTCGAAGACCTCGGGTTCTGTGCCAAGGGTGAGGGCGGCCCGTTCGTGGAAGACGGCCGCACCGCCCCTGGCGGCGCGCTCCCGATGAACACCAACGGGGGCGGGCTCTCGTACACCCATCCCGGCATGTACGGCATGTTCCTGATCGTCGAAGCGGTCCGTCAGCTGCGCGGCGAGAGCGGTGCACGTCAGGTGGACGGCGCCGAGATCGCGGTCGCGCACGGGTGCGGCGGCATGCTCTCGTGCACCTCGACGCTCGTGCTCGGCACGGAGGCAACCCTGTGACCACGTCCGAACCCCAGGCCCAGCCCGCACGCTTCGAGCCGGTGCAGACCGACGTGAGCGCGCCGTTCTGGGACGCGACCCGCGAGCAACGGCTCCTGCTGCAGTGGTGCACCGACTGCGAGCAGCCGATCTTCTACCCGCGCGCCGCGTGCCCCGCGTGCTTCGGCTCGCGCCTCGAGTGGCGTCCCGCGTCCGGCAACGGCGAGGTGTATGCCGTCACCGTCGACCATCGGCCGCAGATCACGACGCGCCGCACCGAGGAACAGTTCGCGGTGGCGCTCATCGATCTCGACGAAGGCGTGCGCATGATGAGCAACGTGATCGGCTGCCCACCCGAGGACGTGACGGTCGGCATGCGCGTCGTCGTCGCGTGGGAGCCGCTGTCAGACGGGCGTCATCTGCCGCAGTTCACACCGGCCTGACACCCGTCGCGCCCCGTTCATCGTCCAGTGAGTGGTCGTATGCACCACTGACGGGGCAATGAATCGCGGTGACCGTCAGCACGCACCCCAGAGGCCGCGCGCGTGCTGCTCGGCGTCGAGCTCCTCGTCGAGCATCGTGCGCGCATGGGCGCGATTGGGTTCGATCACGAGCAGCCGCGCGTACCCGCGACGGAGCAGCTCGTCGTTGAATCGCTCCCCGTGGAGGTACACGTACGCGAGCCGTCGGCCGTAGATGTCGTGACGCTCGACGTCGTCTTCGAGCGTGACCACCTTCCCGAACAGCCGACGGCTCGTGAACGCGGAGGCCTCCGGGCCGTAGCACCCCACCGGCTTGGTGGGGTGATGTGTCTCAGGGGTGTCGATGCCGAGGAGTCGGATCGTCTCGTCGCGGCCACCGGCACGACGGACGACGATCGTGTCGCCGTCGAGCACGTCGCTCACCCGGTACGGCACGTTCGCGGCGCGCCGCTGCTCGCCGAGCCACCAGCCCAGCGCGGAGACCGCGACGACGAGCACGATCGTGAGCAGCGTCTTCGACGACGGCATGGAAGCTCCCCGCGGTTCGGACCATCGGGGGAAGCCGGCGTCATGACGACGCACCGAGCATACGACGCTCGGGCGACCGCGCGACAGGTTGACGATCCGCTGTGTGGGTACAGACGAAGCGGCATCGAGGCACAGCTCGGGGTCGAGACGACGTTCGACAACAGCAGCGGAGCGAGAGGACTTGCCGATGTACGCAGCAGTCAGGCGTTATGAGGGAATCACGGATGACGACGAGGCAGGCCGACTCGTCCGTGAGAGCTTCATGCCCCTCCTCGAGAACGTGTCCGGATTCGTCGCCTACTACTGGATCGACGCGGGCGTGGGCGTGATGGCATCGCTGAGCGTGTTCGACGACAAGGCCGGAGCCGACGAATCCGTCGAACTGGCGCACCGATGGGTGCAGGAGAACGCGCCCCACCTCTTCCCGAACCCGCCGCGGGTCACCGAGGGCGAGGTCGTCGCGCACGACACGAAGTAGGCGCCACACCACTGTCCTTCCCGGCTCGCGGTGGCTCGGTGCAACCCCTCGGCGAGGGCGCGCCGGTAGGGTGTCCCGGCCATGTGGCGCCGTCTTCGCTGGGTCCTGCTCGCGCTCGTCGTCGCGCTCGTCGCCGCAGTGGTGACGGCCGTGGTCGTCGAGAAGCCGACCCTCGACGACGACGAGAAGGCCGTCGACGCACGCTGGGCGGACCTCCGCGTCCCGCTCACGGCCCGGTACTCGACCCTCGACGGGGCGGTGGCGGCGCTCGCCGCCGCCGGCGAGTCGGATCGGGCCGTCACCCAGGACCTGCAGACCGACCTCGCAACGTGGAAGGACGCGATCGACGGCGGCTCCCCCGCGCGTCAGGCCGCCATCGCCAACCGGCTCGAAGGCCAGGGTGCCCGCCTGCGCGCGAACATCCTCGGATCACCCCGGCTGTCGAT